>JAHYIR010000002.1 GCA_019429305.1 Candidatus Cloacimonadota bacterium | reverse complement strand
TAATGCCGGGAGACAGTTTAACAATCGAGGCGGAACTAATAACCCCAATTGCCATGGAACAGGGCTTACGTTTTGCTATCCGTGAAGGTGGCAGAACTATCGGTGCCGGCGTTGTCGGTGATATTGTGGAATAAGGATTTAAGCTATGAGAGAAACAGTGATCTTGGCTTGTCAGGAATGTGGCAGAAGAAATTATACAACTACGAAAAACAGAAGAACTCATCCTGAAAGAGTCGAATATAAAAAGTATTGTCCTTTTGATAAGAAGCATACAATACATAAACAGACAAGATAAAGCAAAGAGTGAAGTCTATATTACGAATGTCAACCTTAGTTGACTTCATCGAGCTCGGAAGCAGCCACGAAGAAGTGTTTTCCTCGGTTCGATACACCTCGACAAAAGAGTCGAGGCACTCAGGGTGACAAGCATAGTGCAGGACAGTAGTTCAATTGGTAGAGCACCGGTCTCCAAAACCGGGGGTTGCGGGTTCGATTCCTGCCTGTCCTGCCAGTTTACGCAGCTGAGTTAGGTAGTGTCAGCCTTTCGAGAGAATTCATCCTTTGATACAATTGGCTTCGCCAATCACTCAGGATGACAAACACTCAGGGTGACAGATACACAGACTGAAGTCTATGCTACAGAAAAAAATGGAATGGTGTTATGATCCAAGGTATAATTAAATTTTTCAAAGATGTGCGGCAGGAACTGAAGTATGTTACTTGGCCGACAAGAGCGGATATAAAAGAAGGGACAGTGGTTGTTATAGTCATGTCTGCCATAGTAGCTCTATTTTTATCCGGAGTGGATGCGATCTTTTCTATGATCATCAGGTTTATTTTGTTAAGATAAAGGTAAAAAATGAACTGGTATGTTTTGCATGTTTACTCCGCCCGAGAGTCCCGAATAAAGGAAGCGATCGAGAAAAGTGTTGCTGGGACTGATATGGAAAAAGATCTGGGTGAGATACTGATCCCTACTCAGAAGACTTTTCATATTAGAGACGGTAAGAAAGTTCAGAGAGAGAAGAAGATCTTTAACAGTTACATTATCATTCAAGCCAATCTAACTCCTGAACTTACTGCTTTCATTCTCAATATGCCCGGCGTAACCCATTTCCTTGGTTCCACTAAAAAACCGGTACCATTGAGCGAAATAGAAGCAAAAAGATTGTTAGGTATTTCTGACCGGGAAGATGAGACGGAAAAGGATTACCAATTTATACAGGGAGATATGGTAAAGATTATTTCCGGTCCTTTTACTGAATTTGAAGGGGTAATTGAAAAAGTTAGTCAGGATAGTCATAAATTAACGGTCAATGTTGCCGTATTTGGGAGGGTTACACCTGTCGAACTGAATACTGATCAGGTTGAACGGATCAATAAGATTTAGATGTTAGGTTTTAGGGATGAACTTTTGGAAGGATAGCAAGTCCATTGGGAGCATAAAAACCGTGATCAGTAATCAGTGATCGGAGAAAAACCTGCGGATGCAAAGCAAGTCCATTGGAAGTGAAGCAAGCATTATCCACGGATGGATACAGATCGTGGAAAGGTGGAATGGTGAAAAGGTGATAGGGTGAAAACTTATGGAAGAATAGCAAGTCCATCGGAAGCGGAGCAAGCATTGAACCACAGAGAGCACGGAGAAAAAAATGAAAAAGAGTTTAGGACACACCAGTGGTAGTGCAGCAAGGAGATATTATAAAAACAGAGGACATGGAGAAAAAATGAGTCGCCCAAGCGGATGGCTAACAAGAAGTAAAGTTGAAAAATAAAATATAGAGGAAAGAAATGGCGTTACCAAAAAATGTTGTGAGTATGATAAAGTTACAATTACCTGCCGGTCAAGCTACTCCGGCACCACCTGTCGGTCCGGCATTAGGGCAAGCAGGGGTCAATATTGCAGACTTCTGCAGGCAATTCAATGATAGAACAAAAGATTCCCCGGGGATGATCTTCCCGGCTGTGATCTATGTCTATAAGAATAAATCATTCTCTTTTGAAATTAAAACTCCACCGGCTGCTGTCTTAATAAGAAAAGAAGCCGGTTTAGCAAAAGGTTCTGCGGAACCTAATATAACAAAAGTCGGCTCGATCACTAAAAATCAAGTGAAGAAAATTGCCGAAATAAAAATGAAAGATCTAAATGCTTATACGATCGATTCTGCGATGAGTATGGTCGAAGGTACTGCCAGAAGCATGGGTGTTAAGATAGAGGGCTGATGGCTTGGAGCTGAGAGCGAAGAGCTAAGGGCTAAGAGCTAAGGGCTAAGAGCTATCTATCGAAAACAGCTAAGTTTCTGTTTTATTAAGCAATGACAATTGTCATTTAATAAGCAAAACCGGAGTATATCAGAACGCAGGAGATTATACTATCCCCTTCACTAAATTAGGGGGCATCCTCGAGGGAGCAATCTATTTTGGTGAAGGGGATCACAAGGAGAAGAGATGAGAAGAAGCAAACGCTACAAGGAAGCGGTGTCAAAGATCGATCGGCTACGCCAGTATGAACTGGAAGAAGCAATAGGGATATTGAAAGAGTTACCACAGGCAAAATTCGATGAAACTATTGAACTTCATATGAATCTGGGCGTAGATCCGAGGAAAGCAGATCAGCAGATCAGGAATTCCATTATCCTTCCTTTCGGTACAGGAAAAAAGGTGAGAGTTTTGGTTTTTGCTGATGGAGAAAAAGCAGACGAAGCTTCCAGATCAGGAGCAGATTATGTCGGTGTTGATGATCTGATGGAAAAGATAACCGGTGGCTGGTTTGATTTTGATATCGTGATCGCAACCCCTAATCTGATGGGTAAGATCGGTAAATTGGGTAAAGTATTGGGTCCCAGAGGATTAATGCCCAATCCGAAAGTTGGGACGGTAACTATGGATGTCGGTAAGGCAGTAGAGGAATCAAAATCGGGTAAGATAGCTTACCGGGTTGATAAATTCTCCAATATTCATGTTCCTGTGGGTAAAATGAGCTTTGCCAAAGAGAATCTGAAAGAGAATATATTAACCATGGTCAGTTCGATCTTAAGAGACAGACCGGCGACTGTTAAAGGGCAATACATCAAGAGTATGGCTATAACCTCAACAATGGGTCCGGGTATCCGGCTAAATGTCGCCAATACCTCTGTGGAAGCAAAGAAATAAGGGGAAGATAATGGCGAATGAACTAAAAGTAAACAAAGTGCAAGACCTGACAGAACGACTAAAAGATGCCAAAGCGATCGTTTTGATAGATTTCAAAGGGATCAATATTGAAGAGGTAGATAATCTGAGAAACCGCATGAGAAATAAACAGGTTGATTATTTCGTCTCCAAGAACAGTTTTATTAAAAGGGCTCTTAACTTGCTGGGGATCTCTGATCTGGATGAGGCATTAGTGGGACCAACCTCGGTGGCAGTTTCCAAAGTTGATGAAATTGCTCCGGCAAGAGGTATTGCGGAATTTATCAAAGAGGTCATGGCAGATAAATCATTTCCGACTTTTAAGGTCGGATATGTTGATGGTAAACTGTATAATAAAGAGGAACTGGAAAGATTAGCAAAACTACCGGCAAAAGAACAACTGATTGCGATGATGCTCAGTGGTTTTAATGCGCCAATGGCTAATTTTGTCTATACTTTGAAAGCTGTGACCAATAAATTTGTCTACGCTGTCGATGCGATCGCTAAGCGGTAAATGACAAGGTGACAGAGTGACAAGGTAACAATGGTGACAAGGTGACAGAGTGACAAGGTAACAATGGTGACAAGGTGTTAGGAAAAAAATCATATAAATTTGGAGGAAAAAATGAGTGATAAAAAACAACAGGTTATTGATATTATTAAAGAGATGACAGTTATGGAACTGTCAGAATTGGTCAAAGAATTGGAAGATTTGTTTGGTGTGTCAGCAGCAGCTCCGGTTGCAGCTCCAGCAGCTCCGGCAGCAGCAGAACAAGCAGAAGAAAAGACGGAATTCACTGTTAACCTTACCGGTGCCGGTGATAAGAAGATACAGACTATAAAAGTTATCAGAGAGATAACTCAATTAGGTTTGAAAGAGGCAAAAGAATTAGTTGATACTTGTCCAAAACCGGTTGTAGAGAATGTATCAAAAGAGGAAGCCGAAACCGTAAAGAAGAAATTGGAAGAAGCAGGAGCCACTGCTGAGATCAAATAGCTTTAGTAAAGCAAAAGATCCCCTTCACCAAAATTGAATACTCCCTCGATGAAGCTTACAATCTTGGTGAAAGGTGATCTTTTGTCATTTTGCAGCGAAGAGCTAAGGGCGAAGATAAGCAAGATGGTGCCTAAAATAATCTATGTTACGAAAATGTGAAGAAAAAAGTCAAATAAGATGCTTTGGAATTAATCTAACCGCTAAACCATAAGGAGAAACGCTTTTGAAAAGTATCAAAAGTTATTCCCGTTTGAAGAAGACGATTGAAGATTCCGGTATTCCGGCAGTGGAGATACCTAATCTTCTGGCAATACAGATCGAATCCTATGATCGATTTCTACAGAAAGATATTCATCCGCAGTTGCGAAAAAATATCGGGTTACAATCTGTTTTTAATACGCTGTTCCCTATAGAGGATACAAAAGGATATTATTTGCTTGAGTTTATTGAATACAGAGTGCTCAAGGAAAAATATGCCAAAGAGGAATGTATTGAAAGAAATCTTTCCTATCAGTCACCGATCAGAGCTAAGATGAAGCTCACTAAATATGACGAAGATATTTTAAAAGAGACCGGTGAAAAAGTAGTTAAAGAGATCATTGAGAATGACGTCTATCTGGGTGAGATCCCACTGATAACTGATGAAGGAACATTCATAATCAATGGTGCTGAACGGGTGATCATCAGCCAGTTGCATCGCTCTCCCGGTGCTTTCTTTGAAGAGGAGAGACATCCTAGCGGGAAATCGCTTATCTCAGCGACTATCATACCCTATAAAGGTTCCTGGTTGGAATTCAGTATGGATGTTAACGATACAATGTATGTTCACATTGATAAGAGAAGGAAGTTGCCGGTTTCTGTTCTCTTGCGTTGTATCGGGCTTTCAACAAATCATGAGATCAGAGAACATTTTTATAAAACAAAAAAAGTCATCATAGAGCAAGCTAAAGGTGAGTTCTTGGCAGAAGATGTCATTGATAAAGAAAATGGCTCTGTGATCATCTCCTGCTGGGAAAAAGTAACCGATGAGAATATTGACGATCTGCGTGAATCGGGATATAAAAAGGTTAAGATCATTGCTTCCGAGTCAGAAGTTCACCGAAAGATCATTGAAAAGACCATTGCTAAGGACTCGACAGTCAACGAAGAAGAAGCTGTCAAAAAAATCTATAATCTGATCAGACCGGGTGAAGAACCGACTATGGAGGCAGCCGTATCTTTAGTGAACAGAATGTTCTTTGATGAGAAGAGATATAACCTGGGAGAAGTCGGTCGCTACAAACTCAATAAACATTTGAATCTGGATATCCCAGAAGATTTTTGTATCCTGACCAAAGAGGATATTATTGCCATCATTGAAAAAATGATCGCTATATATCGTGGTAAGGACGATATTGATGATATTGATAATTTAGCCAATAGACGGATCAGAACTATAGGTGAACTGCTGGAAGATGAATATGCCAACGGCTTAGCAAGGGTATCACGGATAGCTATAGAACGCATGTCAATTACTAATCCCGATGAAGTTACCGTGAGCGATCTGATCAACAGTTCTGCCCTTATAGGTGTAATACAGGCATTCTTTCTTACCGGACAGCTTTCTCAGTTTATGGAGCAAACTAATCCTTTAGCTGCTATTACGCATAAAAGAAGATTGTCTGCCTTGGGTCCGGGGGGGTTAACCCGGGAAAGAGCCGGCTTTGAGGTCAGAGACGTTCATCATTCTCACTATGGAAGAATATGCCCTATTGAAACGCCTGAAGGACCGAACATTGGTTTGATCTCTTCACCTGCTATCTATTCGCGGGTCAACAAGCTCGGTTTTTTGGAAACCCCGTACATCAAAGTCGTTAATGGTAAGATCACTAATCAGGTGGATTATTTAGATGCCGGTGATGAAGAACATTTTATTATTGCTCAAGCTGATGTTAATGTAGGTAAAGACCTACGGATCAAAGATGAACAAGTTTTTGCGAAAGAGGGTGAAGAGTATATCTTAGTTAACCCCGATAAAGTTGAATATATAGATGTATCACCGCAGCAGATCGTTTCTGTCTCTGCTTCTTTGATACCATTCCTTGAACATGACGATGCCAACAGAGCACTTATGGGCTCGAACATGCAACGCCAAGCCGTTCCTTTACTTAATCCGGCAGCTCCGGTAGTTGGTACAGGTATGGAGCAGGTGGTTGCCCGTGACAGTGGTGCTGCAGCCGTGGCACCGTATGATGCTGTTGTTGAAAAGGTAACATCTGCCTATATTGATCTGAGAAAGATCGATGAAAGCGAAGAATCTCTAGATATCCATACAGAAAATCGAGTCTATCTGAAAAAATTCTACCGCTCTAATCAAGATACATGTATGAATCAGAGACCGATCGTTAAAGTTGGTGATAAAGTTAAGAGCGGAGATCCAATTTCTGACGGACCTTCTATCTATGGTGACAAACTCGCTTTGGGACAAAACCTCTTAGTTGCCTTCATGCCTTGGTACGGTTATAATTATGAAGATGCTATCATCCTGAGTGAGAGTGTTGCCCGGGAAGATAAACTGACCTCAATCTATATCGAAGTTCAGGAAGTTTTGGTAAGACAGGTCAAGAATGGGCGGGAAGAACTCGCTTATGATATTCCTAATGTACCGATTCATGCGCTGCGAAATCTTGATAAAACCGGTATTGTAAGAGTCGGATCGGTGATAAAACCGGGTGATATAATCGTTGGTAAGATCACACCGAAGAGTGTCGATATTGATCCCTCTCCGGAAGAGAATCTGATGCGAGCACTTTTTGGTGATAGAGCAGGTAACTTTACCGATAGCTCGTTAAAAGCTAAACCGGGTATGGAAGGGGTCGTTATCGATGTCAAAGTTTTCAAGAAACAGGAAGATATTACAGATTTCGAAACAGATAAGAAAGATATCCTTAATAAACTCAAACAGGAACATACCGAACGAAAGAAAAGAATTGATAACTTCTTGGAAACCAACCTCAAAAAATATCTCTTGGGCGAAAAAGCCAAGAATATTATGGATGCCAAAGATAACCGTTTCTTTATCCCTTCAGGGAAGAAGATCACTAAAGAAGACCTGGTGAAGATCAATTTCAAAAAATTGAGTATTGATTATGAATTAGTAGAAAGTTCAGAAAAGAATCAGCAGATCTTCAACAATATCATTCTGAAAGTAAAAAATGCAACCGAAGAGAGTGATAACATCTTTAAAAAGGAAAAAGAACGTCTGAGACATGGAGATGAACTTCCTTACGGGGTCCATAAAATGGTTAAGGTTTATATCGCAAAAAAGAGAAAGATCCAGGTGGGTGATAAACTTGCCGGAAGACATGGAAACAAAGGTGTGATCTCAAAAATCGCTCCTATCGAAGATATGCCGTTCATGGAAGACGGAACCCCGGTAGAGATCATTCTTAATCCGCTCGGTGTACCGTCGCGTATGAATATCGGACAGATCATGGAAACTCACCTCGGAATGGCTGCCAGATTGTTAGGGTTTGAAGTGGAAACTCCTGTGTTTGATGGTGCCTCTCTCGAAGATATTGAAAAAGAGATGAAAAAAGCAAAACTTCCTCTCGACGGAAAACAGATCCTGTTTGATGGCAAGACCGGTGAACCTTTCAGAGAAAGAGTGACAGTCGGTGTGATCTATATGATGAAGCTAAATCACCTGATAGAAGATAAGATCCATGCTCGCTCAACAGGACCTTACTCCTTAATAACTCAACAACCATTAGGTGGTAAGGCACAACACGGTGGACAGAGATTAGGTGAAATGGAAGTTTGGGCTCTGGAAGCTTATGGAGCATCAAGAATACTTGAAGAGATGCTTACCATCAAATCTGATGATGTTGATGGCAGAACAAGTGCTTTTAAGGCAATTACAAATGGTCAAAATCCTTCCAAACCAGGTGTTCCGGAATCTTTCAATGTTCTGGTCAGTGAATTGAAATCTCTCTGCTTTAATATCGAGTTTCTGACCGACAAAGAGTTATCAAATCATGAATAATAAAGTTATTTCAAACCTTCAACCGATTATTACAGGAGGTTACATTAAGTGATTAGAGAAATAAAAAGAGAAAAAAAGATAGAACATTACGATAATGTAAGGATCAGGATTGCCTCTCCGGAAGCTATCAGAGAATGGTCTTACGGAGAAGTTGTCAAGCCCGATACTCTGAACTATCGTACACTTAGACCAGAAAAAGATGGTCTATTCTGTGAAAGGATTTTCGGACCCGAGAAGGACTATGAATGTAGTTGCGGTAAGTATAAGAAAAAGAGATTTCAGAATACTGTTTGTGACAGATGCGGTGTGGAAGTTACTACATCAAGGGTCAGAAGAGTAAGAATGGGACATATAGAGCTGGCAGTTCCTGTAGCTCATTTCTGGTTCATTAAGAGTATGCCGAGTAAAATAGGAACCTTGCTGGATATCAGTATCAAGAAACTGGAAAGGGTGCTATATTACGAATCATATATTGTACTTGACCCTGGTCATACAAACTATGAAAAGAAAGATCTGATTGATATAGATGACTACTATAAAGAACGTGATAGTTATGATGACGATTTTGTAGCGATGATGGGCGCAGAGGCGATCAAGATTCTCCTCGACGATCTGGATCTGGAAGCTGAAGCGATGAACCTGCGTACCATGATCAAGATGGAAACTTCAGCAATCAAGAAACAGAAAGCGATTAAGAAACTAAAGATAGTTGATGCTTTCCTGAAGTCGGGTAATAATCCCTCTTGGATGATCTTGGAAGTTTTGCCGGTTTTGCCTCCGATCTTGAGACCTTTAGTTCCACTTGAAGGTGGCCGTTTCGCTACGGCTGACTTTAATGATCTTTATCGAAGAGTGATTACAAGAAACAACAGATTAAGGCAGTTGATCGAGATCAGAGCACCGGAAGTCATACTTCGTAACGAGAAAAGAATGTTGCAGGAAGCAGTAGATGCCTTAATTGATAATTCACGAAAGACAAGACCAGTCAAGGGGAGAGGGAATAGACCCTTGAAATCTCTTACTGATCAGCTTACCGGTAAGCAAGGTAGATTTCGTCAGAATCTACTTGGAAAGAGGGTCGATTATTCAGGAAGATCAGTAATTACGGTCGGACCAGATCTGAAGATCAATCAGGTTGGGCTTCCCAAAGAGATGGCAGTTGAACTATTTAAGCCATTCATTATTGAGAAGTTAGAACGTGACGGTGAGATCGAAAAGACAAAGAGTGCCAGAAAACTTGTTGATAAGAAACAGCCGGAGATCTGGAAGATATTAGAAGAGGTTATTCAAGATTATCCGGTGTTATTGAACAGAGCCCCGACTCTTCATAAACTGGGTATTCAGGCATTTCAACCAATTCTGACCGAGAATAAAGCAATCGAGCTACACCCGATGGTTTGTACACCATTTAATGCTGACTTTGACGGTGACCAAATGGCTGTGCACGTACCCCTCTCTCATGAAGCACAGATGGAAGCGAAAGTGCTTATGCTTGCCTCTCGTAATTTATTACTGCCAGCCAATGGTAAGCTGGCTATGGTTGCCAGCCAGGATATTGTTCTCGGATGTTATTATCTGACTATGACCTTGGATAAAGAGCCTGAAGATACAAGTAAACTCAGAACATTCTATAATACGAATGAGGTTTTATTAGCTTATGAGAGTGAAGAAGTAAAGCATAATTATAAGAATTTTGTGCCGGTAAACGTAAAAGAGAACAGAAAGCTTGATATTCATACTTGGATCAATGTAATGATAGATGGCAAAAGGACACTCACGACAGTTGGTAGGGTACTATTCAACCAGATCATCCCCGAAGAAGTCCCTTTCCAGAACAACACATTTGATAAGGGTAAACTCAATGATGTCGCGATGATGTGTTTTGAATCAGTTGGTCAGTTTATTACAGCGAAATTTCTGGATGATCTGAAAGACATGGGATTTAAATATGCGACTAAAGCAGGAGTAACATTCAGTGCCAGTGACATTATTATACCAAAGAAAAAGGAAAAGTTGATCCAAGCCGAAGAAGAGATTATCAAGAATATTATTGATAATTACAATAAGGGTTTGATCACCGAAGGAGAGAAATCTCAAAGGGTTATCGATAGATGGAAGAATGTTACTGAAAAAGTAACAGAAGCCCTAATGGAGGAATTAGTTGTAGATCAGGGCGGTTTTAATTCAATCCATATGATGTATCTATCCGGTGCCAGAGGTGGTAAGGATCAGATCAAGCAGTTAGGCGGTATGCGTGGATTAATGGATAAACCAACAAAGACCGGTTCAGAAAAAGCAGAAGTTATTGATACCCCGATCAAATCGAACTTCAAAGAAGGTCTGACCGTGTTGGAGTATTTTATTTCTACTCATGGTGCCAGAAAAGGTTTGGCAGATACAGCTCTGAAAACAGCAGATGCCGGTTATTTGACGCGTCGTTTAGTTGATGTTGCCCAGAATGCAATTATATTGCAGGAAGATTGTGGTACAATCGAGGGTCTGGAAGTCTCAGCCATAAAAGAAGGTTTAGAGGTAGTGGTATCTTTAGCTGAAAGAATTCAGGGTAGAACAGCTCTGGAAGATGTTAATGATCCGATAACAGGAAAGCTGCTAATCAGTGCGGGTGAAGAGATCACCAATGAAGCAGCGAGAAAAGTCCAGAAACATGGCGTTGTTTCTGTGAAGATCAGGTCGGTAGTCACCTGCGAAGCGAAAAAAGGTATTTGCGCAAAATGTTACGGCAGAAATCTGGCAACTCAGAAACCGGTATTTATTGGAGAACCTGTCGGGATCATAGCTGCCCAAAGCATAGGCGAACCGGGAACACAGCTTACCTTAAGAACCTTCCACATCGGAGGAGCAGCCAGTACAGACATTGAATCTGCTGAGGTTTCAGCTTCTGTGGATGGGATCATAAAGTTCAAGAGAATGAATACTGTTACTACTAAGACAGGTGAGTTGATCTCAATAAGTAAACTCGGTAAGATCCAGTTATTAGCAGAAGATGGTAAAACAGTTCTGGATGAGTATAAGGTTGAATACGCCGCAACGATCTTTGTCAGGGACGGTGAAAGCGTAGTGAAGGATTTTAAGCTCTTCTCTTGGGATCCCTATAATAACCCTCTGATTGCTACTGCTGAAGGTCATATTCAATTTGAAAATCTGATCAAAGACGTAACATACAGAGAAGAGTTTAACGAACAGATCGGTAAACGAGAGACTACGATCATCGAATCAAAAGATAGAAAACTGCAACCTCAGTTCAAGCTAATTAAACCGAATAAAGCCGTTGAGATAGTTCCCTTACAAACCGGCTTAAGTTTAGAAATAGAAGATGGAGCTTATGTCTATCCGGGAGATGTCTTAGGTAAGATATCAAGAGTTACGACCAAGACGCGGGATATTACCGGAGGACTACCAAGGGTAGGGGATCTCTTTGAAGCCCGCATTCCAAAGGAAAAAGCAATAATTACCGAGATCACAGGTAAGGTAAGGATAGGTGATCTGACCAAATTGGGAAGAACCATCTTTGTCATAGCAGAGACCGGAGAAGAGAAGAAATATATCATCCCCCCCGGTAAACGTCTTGTAGTTCATCAGGGAGACTTTATTGAGAACGGAGATCCTTTATCAGATGGACCATTAGACCCGCATGATATTTTGGCAGCCAAAGGTATCAAAGCTGCCCAGATGCTGATACTCAATGAGATCCAGGAAATATACCGTAAACAGGGTGTGAAGATAGACGATAAACACTTAGGTGTCATTATCAGACAGATGTTCAAGAAGGTCAAAATAGTTGATCCGGGACATACATACTTTTTGGAAGGCGATCTGGTCGATAAGAACGATGTCTTGGCAGAGAATATGAAGATCGAGGAAGAGGGTGGTTCCGGAGCAACCTATGAGCAGGTTTTACTTGGTATCACCAAAGCATCTCTTCATACAGACAGTTGGTTATCTGCTGCTTCATTCCAAGAGACAACCAAGATCTTAACACAGGCATCAATTGAAGGCAAGATAGACCAATTAGAAGGTTTGAAAGAGAGTATCATTCTTGGTCACCGCGTACCTGTCGGAACCGGATCAAAACATTATAACAATATTGTGAATAAAGCCGTTGAAGAGGGTAAGACTATCGCTGAGATAGTACGCGAGATAGCACATCAGCAAGAGAAAAAAGAAGCAGAAGATATCTTGAATTTTTAAATAAAAATGGAGGAAAATAGTGCCAACAATTAATCAATTAGTACGCAAAGGAAGAAAGAAGATCGCTAAGAAACATAAGAACCGTGCCCTGGAAGCATGTCCTCAAAGACGGGGAGTATGTACGAGAGTATATACCACAACCCCCAAAAAACCAAACTCTGCCTTGAGAAAAGTTGCTCGAGTCAGATTGACCAACGGTTTTGAGGTAACAGCATATATTCCGGGAGAAGGTCACAATCTTCAGGAACACTCAATTGTCTTGATCAGAGGTGGCAGGATCAAAGATCTTCCCGGCGTCAGGTTTCATATCGTCAGAGGTGCTCTTGATGCGAGTGGAGTAGAGAAAAGGGTCAATTCCCGTTCCAAATACGGTACCAAAAGACCGAAAAAGTAAAGGTGAGGATTTATAAATGGCGAGGAAAAAAAAGTCAGTACAGAGAGAAATACTACCCGATCCGAAATATAATAATGTTAAGTTGACCAAGTTCATCAATTGCGTTATGAGAAAAGGTAAAAAGAGCATTGCTGAGGGAATAGTTTATGGTGCCCTGGATATCATCTCCGAGAAATCGAAGAAAGATCCTTTAGAGGTTTTCCTGCAAGCGATAGACAATGTTCGTCCGGTTGTTAAAGTTGTTTCCAAAAGAGTTGGCGGTCAGAACTATCAGGTTCCGATCGAAGTAACCGAGAAGAATGGGCAGGCGATAGCATTTCGCTGGATCATCAGTCATGCTAAGAGCCGCTCTGAAAAGAGCATGAAGCAGAGATTAGCGGCTGAGTTACTTGCTGCTTTTGATAAAGAGGGATCGAGTATCAAGAAGCGGGAAGATACCCATAAGATGGCTGAAGCGAACAAGGCATTTGCTCACCTGCGTTGGTAACTACCAAGCTCTACGCTCTTAGCTCCAGCCCCTACCATGTCCAAATTATCAGGTCTTTCGTCAATAAGGAACATAGGGATCATTGCCCATATTGATGCGGGGAAAACTACAGTAACCGAAAGGATCCTCTATTATACAGGTTATTTGCACCGCATGGGTGAAGTCCATGACGGTAATGCCTTTATGGACTGGATGGAGCAGGAGAAAGAGCGAGGTATAACTATTACCTCCGCCGTGACCACCTGTTTTTGGCAAGAGAAGCAGATCAATATTATCGACACCCCCGGTCATGTAGATTTCACCGCTGAGGTTGAAAGATCGTTGCGGGTTTTAGATGGAGCGATCGGTGTTTTTTGTGGAGTTGCCGGTGTCGAACCCCAATCAGAGACTGTCTGGCATCAGGCAGATCATTACCGGGTACCACGTTTAGCTTTTATTAATAAGATGGATAGAATAGGGGCAGATTTTGATCATGTCGTAGATATGATCCGGGAAAGGTTGACCCCTCATGCTTTTGCCATCCAGATACCACTTGGTAAAGAAGACAATTTTCAGGGGATCATTGATCTGGTCACAATGCAGGCCTATCTTTTTGATCTCACCACCCTCGGTTTACAGTATGCTATCGCAGAGATCCCGGAGATCTATCAGGAGAGTGCTTATCAGTTAAGGGAGAAAATGCTTGAGATTTTAGCGGAACACGATGAAGAGATTTTAGACAAATACATCCACGGTGCACAGATAACACCCGATCTCTTAAAGAGAACGATCAGGGCTTTAACCCTCAGAAACCAGGTAATACCTGTTCTCTGTGGTTCTGCACTCAAAAATACCGGCATTCAACTTCTGCTTGATGCTGTTGCCGATTACCTCCCCTCACCACCGGAAGTTCCTCCTATGAAAGGCAAAGACCGCAAAACCGGCAGGGAGATCTCACTCTATCCCTCGTATGACGATAAATTCGCCTGCTTATGTTTCAAGGTCCAGATGGATAAATATGTCGGCAAGCTTCTCTATGTCAGGGTTTATTCAGGAACTATCAAACGGGGGGATCTGGTGGTCAATCAGACCACTAACCGCAAAGAACGAATTGCCCGTATTTTACAGATGTTTTCCAATAAAAAAGTAGATATTGATACTCTTCGTGCCGGAGACATCGGGGCTATTGTCGGTATGAAAGCTACCATAACCGGAGATACTCTGACTACGGAAGAAAATGATCTCCTCCTGGAACCGATAACCTTTCCCGATTCGGTGATCTCAGTAGCTATAGAGCCCAAGACCAAAGCAGACCAGGATAACCTCTCTGATGCTCTCAACAGAATGCAGGAAGAGGATCCCACTTTCCACGTTCATCAGGATAAAGAAACGGGACAAACTTTGATCTCAGGTATGGGAGAGCTACACCTGGAAATTATCATTGACAGATTGAGAAAGGAACAGAATGTAAACTTGAACTCGGGTAATCCACAAGTCTCCTACAAAGAAACTATTACTAAAACGATCGAGACGGTCGGTGAGTTTATCCGTGATTTAGAAGGTAAAGGACATTTTGCTGTCGTGAAGTTAAGAATGTCCCCCTTGCCGGAAGGAACTACAGAGGAGCATACCAGGAACAGATTTGTTAACCGGGTTAGCGAGAATGTCATCCCTGACCAATTCTGGAAAGCGGTAGAAGAGGGTTGCTTAAGTGCCCTCATAGATGGACCTTTGACCGGTAGCCCTGTCGAGAAGGTCAATATTGAACTGATTGGTGGAGAATTCAATGAGTTGGTCTCCAAAGACGTTGACTTTCTGATCGCTTCCTCGGTAGCGGTAAGTAATGGCTTGCCGAAAGCCGGACCAGTGATTATGGAACCGATAATGTTGGTTAACGTTTTGACACCGGAAGAATTTGTCGGGGATATTATCGGAGATATTAATGCCAAGCGGGGGAAAGTTATCGTTATCCGTTCCAATCAGAACAAACAGAACATAGTGGCAGAAGTACCGATGAGTGAACTTTTCGGTTATTCGACCCGGATAAGGTCACTTTCCCAGGGCAGGGCAATATATACAATGGAGTTTTTGAAGTATGAAAAGACAACTACTGTTATTCAAAACGGAATTATCAAAAATATCAGAGGATATTAGTGATCTGTTTCCATAATGTAGCGGTTTTTTGGGATCATGTGCTAACATTTTTTTAATCGTTGTGGTTGCCACCTTGAGTGATCGGCTGGGCGGATTGTATCGAACCGAGGAAAACACTTCTTCGTGGCTGCTTCCGAGCTCGACGAAGTCAACTCATTCGTTGGCTTCGTGGCTGCTTCCGAGCTCGACGAAGTCAACTCAGGGTCGACGGAGTTAATAAAAAAAATATTTAAGCTTGTCTCAATTTTGACGAGCAACAAAGAGGAGTAAGAGATGGATTTAACCTTAGATTTTGCCGATAGTAAAGCATTAATGAAGATTGAGGGAGCTGTTTCCAGTGAGAATGTATTTTTTCTGCAAGATAAACTCAATGAGGTCTTAAAATCAAATGTAAACCGCTTGGAAATTGATTTAAGTGCTTGCAGGAGTATGTGTAGTTCTGCAATAGGCAAGATCCTCTATTTTTTCAAAGATTTCCAGGAACGTAATGGGGTATTAGAGATAGTTAAATGTTCACCCAGTATTTATGAACTTTTTACTACGATCAAACTTAACCAGCTCTTTAACATAAGCTTATGATCATCTGATGAGTGATAAGATTTTAGTTGTTGATACAAACGAAGACCTATTGCAATCTATCCAGCAATTGTTAGAGTTGTATAAATTTGAAGTTGATCTTGCTTTTTCAGGAAAAGATGCCTTAGAAAAGATCACTTTGTATAATTATGACGTAGTTCTTTCGGATATTCATCTTCCTGATTTTAACGGCTTGGAACTCTTAGAACGCATTAAGTTTACAATTAACTCAGAGATCCCTGTAATTCTGATGACTGGAATGATAACTATTGATATAGCTGTTAAATCGATCAATCTTGGTGCTGCGGACTTTATCAAGAAGCCGTTCAATGATTCCCAAATATATAAGGCGATCCTGCGACAGATAAGTAAAAGGAAGAAGGATTCATACTTTAATAACTATACCCGGTATCTGTTAGGTACCAATTACTCTTTTGAGTTCACAGCTAATGACTACATTGAATTTAACATAACCGACTTTCTGGTTAGCCATCTGATCAAATTAAAGGAGATCACCCCGGCAGTTTGCAATGAGCTCTCTTTATGTATAGAAGAAATGCTCAGTAATGCCTTCATACACGGGACATTTCTGATCGCTTCTTCGTATAAGCAAATGGATCACGATGAATACAATGACTTGATCAATCAGTTATTAAAGGACAGTGAGATCAAAAACAAAAGGGTCTCTGTTAACATCAGTTATCGCAAAAAAGCCAAAGTTGTCTTGATCACAGTTACTGATCAAGGCAATGGATTTGATTTTAAAAGCCATGATCTGGAAGATGAAAAGAACATCTTTCGTGGCCTGTCTCTGATCAAGATCATAGCCGACAATGTGCAATTTTTTAACGAAGGAAGGACCATCAGGATCGAGAAGAAGATAGGCAGAAAACAAAAAAGAGCTTTGACAGTAACTCAGGAATAGGTATCAGGTGTTAGGAAAAAATCATACCTTCTTTCGCCCTCCGCCCTTCGCCCTTCGCCTGTTTTTTTCCTCATTCTCTATTCTCCCTTCTCATTGATCAATATAAGATAAAACAGTGGTTGGTAAAGGAATCTACATTATGTTTTTTAATACTCTGGTCGGTGTTGAGATCTCTCCATTACGAAAGACTTACTACCGTAACTCTTTCTCCAGTCGAGATGACACAGAGAAAAGTGTCATGTTATGAGAAGCCCCATGTACTTTGATTCTGTCACTCAACTAATTATATACTTATCAGAACTTTTCTCTAAACATAAACTGAGCCATCCGCAATCTGATGCTCAATTAATAGTTTCCCACTATACCGGTATTCCCCGTTTGGAGTTAAATTTACATGCTCAAGACAAGCTATCAAAAGACCAGATCTCTCATATTATCGGAGCGTCACAACGAAGAACAAAACACGAACCTCTGCAACACATTTTTGGAGAGACCTGTTTTATGGGGTTTGAATTTTTAGTTGATCCGGATGTGCTAATTCCTCGAAAAGAAACGGAGTTGTTAGTAGAACAGGTAATTAAAGATAACCAAGAAAGCAGATCATTGCTGGATATTGGTACCGGATCAGGTAACATTGCCATTTCTATCGCGAAACTCTGTCCCGATTGGGATGTTGAAGCCACTGATATATCTAAAAATGCTCTAAAAGTTGCCCGGAATAATGCTACTCGTAATGGGGTTGAAGTTGTTTTTTATCATACTGATCTCTATCAGGGAATAAGTAAATGTTACGATATAATCGTTTCCAATCCGCCCTATGTTTCGGAAAGAGATTATCTGGAACTTTCTCCTGAAGTAAGGGTCTTTGAACCTCGATTAGCTTTATTAGCGAAGGAAGAAGGGTTGTTTTTCTTTCGCAGGATCCTGCAAGAAGGAGCAAAACATCTAAATCCCGACGGTTTGGTCTATTTTGAGATCGGTCATAATCAAAGTAATAGAATTATGGATCTTGCAGCAGAATTGAATTACAGAGTTGTTGACATTTATAAGGACTATCAACAGTTTGATCGTATAGTGAAATTAGGCAAACTAAATCCTATATTAGAAAAAGTTTGTCATCTCGACTGGAGAAAGAGTTACGGTAGTAAGTCTTTCGTAATGGAGAGATCTCATCACGGACTCACATTAAATACGAAATCATACATGCTATACCATTATCAGTGATGAGATGTCTCGACTTCGCTCGACATGACAAAAAGGTGGACCACTCGAACCGAGGAAAACACTTCTTCGCCTGCCCTATGAAATCCTTTTTCCATTTCATCGGGGTGGCTGCTTCCGAGCTCGACGAAGTCAACTCATTCGTTGGCTTCGTGGCTGCTTCCGAGCTCGACGAAGTCAACTCAGGGTCGACGAAGTCATCTAAGGATGAAAATAAAATAGTTATCAAAAAAATCTTTACTTATAAAAACGAGGTTATATGGAAAAGCTGATCATTGAAGGTGGTAAAAAACTTAGTAATGAAATTAAAGTTAGTGGAGCAAAAAATGCTGTGCTTCCTCTAATGGCATCCTCACTACTGACTGGTGGTGTTTGTAAGATCTATAATGTTCCGGTGCTTAATGATATCAAGATGATGGCACATCTTATGAGAATAATCGGTTCCAGAGTTGATTTTGAAAATTCTGTTCTCACGATAGATAGTAGTCATTGCAGTTATTACGAAGCTCCCTATGAATTAGTAAGCAAAATGAGAGCATCTATCTATGTTCTAAGTCCACTACTTGCCAGATTTGGTCAGGCAAAGGTATCTCTTCCTGGTGGTTGTGCTATTGGAGCACGCCCTATTGATCTTCATCTAATGGCATTAGAGAAGATGGGGGCAGAGATAAAAATTGAACACGGATACATAAATGCTTCAGTAAAACGGCTTAAAGGTTGTGATATCTTATTTGATAAAGCGAGTGTTGGTGCTACAGTAACAGTTTTATTGGCTGCTGTTAAGTCAGATGGAATAACTAAAATCACTAATGCTGCCTTAGAACCTGAAATTGGCGCTGTAATAGATTTTCTCCAAGCAATGGGAGCAGATATTTCCGGTAAAGGGACAACCGAATTAACTGTGAAAGGAGTTGAAAAACTATCACCTGCTGAGACAACTGTTATTCCGGACAGAATAGAAGCTGGAACTTTCTTAATTGCCGGAGCAATAACAAAAAGTGATGTTAAGATCGTTAGATTAGCTCCGGAACACTTAGGTGCACTACTAGAAAAGCTGGAGCAGACCGGATGCAATATTGAGAAAGGAGAGGACTGGATAAGATTGGTTATGGAGAAACATCCTTTACCGGTTGATATAATCACTAAACCCTATCCCGGATTTCCAACAGACTTACAGGCGCAGTTCACTTCGCTGATGTGTTTAGCAGAGGGAACTTCTATTGTTGAAGAGACGATTTTCTCTGAAAGATACCATCATATTCCTGAACTTAATAGATTGGATGCTGATATTACTTTAGAGGGCAATAAAGCTTATATAAAAGGGGTTTCTCAGTTGAGCGGGGCAGAGGTTATGGCTACAGATTTAAGAGCCAGTGCTGCTCTTGTTTTAGCAGGATTAGCAGCTCAGGGTGAAACTACTATTTCTCGTGTTTACCATCTCGATCGTGGTTATGAAAAGATGGAACACAAATTAAATAAAGCTGGTGCTTCCATCAAAAGATTCAACATATAGATACTATGAATTACAAAGAAAAGAACATTATAACAAAGGATATCAACCGAGGAGAACGCATCTTTGTGGCTGCTTCCGAGCTCGACGAAGTCAAATGAACATATTAGTAACAGGTGGAGCCGGATTTATCGGATCTCATTTAATTGAGAAGTTACTCAAGTTAAATCACGATGTCATCTGTCTCGACAACTTTAATGATTTCTACGACCCAAAGATCAAAAGAAACAATATAGAAAACTCTCTTCAAAGCAACAGTTCTTTTATATTGTTAGAAGGAGATATAAGAGACAAGGGTTTTTTAGAAAGTATATTTTCTGATAACAACTTTGATATTGTCGTTCATCTGGCAGCAATGGCTGGAGTAAGACCTTCTATAATCAATCCGGAACTATATTATGATGTAAATTTAACAGGCACTCTATACCTATTAGAGAAATGTAAAGAGCGCGGGATCAAGAAGTTCATCTTCGCCTCTTCATCTTCTGTTTACGGTAATAACAAAAAAATTCCTTTTGCTGAATCAGATTTCGTTGATAACCCCATATCACCTTATGCTGCAAGCAAAAAGTCGGGAGAATTGATCTGTCATTGTTATCATCATCTTTATCAGATGTCAATTGTCTGTCTCAGATACTTCACTGTCTATGGTCCAAGACAAAGACCTGATCTGGCTATTCATAAATTTGCCCGCTTAATGTTGGCGGGGAAACCAATTCCTCTGTATGGAGAGATGTCATCAAGAAGGGACTACACCTATATAGCTGATATCATTGACGGAACATTAAAAGCAATTGATTATGTAACGGAAAACAATTGCTTTGATATTTTTAATCTTGGAGGATCAAAAGCAATATCTCTCTCCGAAATGATAAATTGTTTGGAAAATACTCTTGGGATTAAAGCCCTGATAGAACATTTACCGGCTCAAGAGGGTGATGTATGGCAAACGTATGCTTCCATAGTAAAGAGTCAGAATATACTCGGATACAAGCCAAATACCGAATTTTCAGAAGGAATCAGATTATTTATTGAATGGCTGAAAAAACAAGTTGAAGAGAAAATTTTAGATTTTATACCTTAATAGATACAATAAAAAAAGCTCCCGATAAACAGGAGCTTTTCTTATTTAAAGAGCAATAATCATTCTACTATCTTGGCTAATACGTCATTGCGGGACAAGATAATGTATTTCTTGTTCTCTACATCAATCTCAGTTCCGCTGTATTTGCCATATAGAACCTTATCTCCTGCCTTGAGAATCTTTTGTAATTCTTCGTCTGTTCCCACTGCTATTACCTCACCCATTTGAGGTTTCTCTTTTGCTGTGTCGGGAATGATGATACCGCCAACATTCTTCTCCATCACATCTTTAACCTCTACTACTATACGGTCATCAATCGGTTGTAATTTCATAATCTTCCTCCTTATTTTTCTTTCTTATAATATAAATGATTTCAATATATTAGCAAACTCTCATTTCGAGTGCCAGTTTCCATATTCCCATTAAGATGTCAATTGAAAAATTTAGGTTATTGAAGATGAGTTCAATTTATCGAGAATGATTATTAGTTCTTTAAAGTTAGAAGAGTTTTCAACAGGTCACTTGCTTTTTGTTTTTGCTGGGTTCCATCCTTCATATTTTTCAAAGTCATCATATCATTAGCCAGTTCATCTTCTCCAATGATCAGAGTATATTCTGCACTAGACCGGTCAGCAGCTTTCATCTGTCCCTTTAATGAAGTTCTATCAATATCATATTCGACAGCAATACCCTTGTTACGCAACTCAGCACAAATTTTCAGTGCGTAAGTTGCTGCTTTTTCACCAAGCGAGACAATATAAACCAAAGGTTTCGGTTCTTCACCGAAAGAAAGTTTTTCTGCTTCCATGACAGCCAATAGTCTTTCAAAACCACCGGCAAAACCGATAGCCGGTAAATCGGGTCCTCCTAGATCCTTGATCAGGGTATTGTATCTACCGCCACCGAGCAGAGCATTTTGAGAACCAAGACTGTCGGTTATGATTTCAAAAGCCGTTTTATTATAATAATCCAACCCTCTGATAATGCGTGGATTGACGACATAATTGATATTCAAATTATCCAAGTAATCTTTAACTTCAGTAAAAGACTTTTGGCACGATTCATCGAGATAATCCAGGATTGAAGGTGCCTTATCAGCTATCCTGATACAACTCTCATTCTTACAGTCGAGCAATCTTTTAGGATTTGAGACGATTCGTCTTTGGCAATCACCACAGAGTTGGTCTTTATACTCAGTAAAATACTCTTTGAGGATGTTATCATATTTTGGTGAGCAATTACTGCAACCTATGCTATTGATCTCCAAGCGGTAATTTGTCAGACCGAGAGTTTTAAAAAATTGCATTGCAAAAGAGATAACTTCAGCATCATAATAAGAGTTATCAGAACCGATCAATTCCACGCCATATTGATAGAATTGACGGTATCTTCCTTTTTGTGGTCTGTCATATCTAAACATAGGACCCACATAATACAATTTGTTTAAACTTCCGGTTTTATCGAGACTATTTTCTACGAAACTTCGTACTACCGGTGCAGTACCTTCAGGACGCAGAGCAAATATTCGCCCTTTTTTATCGCTAAACTTATACATCTCTTTTTCTACGATATCGGTAACTTCTCCGACACTACGTTCGAATAATCCGCTGTTCTCGAATATGGGTGTTACTATCTCTCGATAATTATAGACTCGGGCTACATTACGAAAAGCTTCGATAACATATTGCCATTTATAACTCATATCCGGTAAAATATCAAAAGTACCGCGTGGAATTGAGTATTTCTCAGCCATTTCTTTTACCTGCATTATTCGTATTTCATTGTTATTATTTCATTAAAAATGTGTGCACCTGCAGTTGATACCTATCTCATCTGAAAAATGAGGTAGTTAACTCGGAACAGATTTACCGGCGGCACATCGTAAGATCTGCTTATTGCTGCTTCCTTCCGGACCTGACAAGGTTTACAGGTTACAATTGCGTCGGGTCTGTTCGTCAACGCCACTTATCTCATCATCAGGGAGAATCAATATTCGCCTGCAGGGATTCAGCCCCTCTGTAGCGGATTGAGGGTTACAGGGCACCGCTGGCTCCCCGCCTAGCACACATTAGCAAATTCCTTGAATGAAGCATAATTGTCAAGCTCTCTTCTTCGGTCTTTCTTTCCCTTGCCTAAACTTTAGTCTGTGTATCAGAATTGCACCAAGCAACTGATTAATCAGCGATTCAACGAAAAATTCAATTAGCGGTTGTGTTTATAAAAAAAGGGTGAGATAATTCTATCTCACCCTGAAAATCTAATAAAAAGAGCTTGAAAACACTATTTCATCAAGATCATCTTCTTAGTTGAAGTAAATGTGCCCTTCTTCATGCGATAAAAGTAAATACCACTACTTATGTCACGATTCGCTTCATCTTTTCCGTTCCAATAAACAGCCTGTTCACCAGCATCTGCATAACCATTTACCAGTGTTTTAACCCTCTGTCCACGGCTGTTATATATCTCGATTGTGACAAAACCCGCTTCTTCAAGATAGTAACTAATGTTAGTATCCGGATTGAATGGATTAGGATAATTACCAATCAGGTCTGTCTTCTGCGTTATTGGTGTATCAACATTTAATAGTGGCTCTGACCCTGGCTCTTCTAAAACTCCTACTCCACGTACTCTAACCGGTGTACCCATTATTCCAATAGTACGATTGCGAACAGCACTAAAGTAATTTCTCTCATATAGTGGGGCGAATTTGACATATACAGTTTCCGAAACATTTCCTTCTAATGGTTCAATACTCAATATAGGGAGAAATTCTCCATCTTCATCCAATGATACAAGATAGCCGCGTGGTGCACGGATAAGCACTTCAGCCAGTAAATTTTCTCCGGTTAAGTTATAACTGAGGATTGCTTCATCACCGACCAGTACTTCACCAAAATAGAGTGAATCAGGAAAAACTGATAAAACAGGGGGAAATTCTGCGTCTAATACTCCAGTTCCGTAAACCCAGAGAAATTCTCCCATAACACCCATAGTACGGTGGCAGATTCTTCTATTGTATTCTCTGGGGAAGAATGGTACGAACTTAACAAAAATTATCTCCGATAACTCGCTGTCAGAAGGTTCAATTATAAGTTGTGGTAAAAAATCACCCTGTTCGTCTAAAGACAATAGATAACCTAGAGGAGCATTAACAATCACATTAGAGATCAAATTCGTACCTGTTAAAGTGTAGCTTTGTATCGCTTCATCTCCGATCTGTACTTCACCAAAATAGAGTGACTGAGGGGTTATTGTTAGTTCGGGTAAATCTTCTCCGTCAATAATACCCGTTCCTGTTAAAAGAACTAGTTGATCGGGAAAGCCCGTTGTTCGGTTCCTTACTCTACCGTTATAATCTCTCGGGAAAAGAGGTGCGAATTTAACATAGATGGTGGCGGATACCTCCCCCTCAATTTCAGGGATCATCAAATTTTGCTGGTATCCGGTCTCTTCATCTAAAGATATGAGATAACCCATTGTTGAGTGAAGATATACATTGGATACCAAATCAGAACCGGTTAATGTATAACTAAGCACAACCGTTTCTCCCAATTCAACTTCACCAAAAGATAGCTCTTCCGGTTCTACAGACAAAATCGGAGTTTGCGCAAAAATACTGTTGATAGAAGAAGCAATGAGAACAACTACCACTACTAGCAAAAATCTCATTGTTAAATTTTGTTTAATACTTTTCATAAGATACCTCCTTCTGTGAAAAGTCAAAAAGTCATTAAATCAATGACAAATATAGAATTAACTACCCTTTATAATGTGTCAAGACATATTTTGTGTCTCATGTACAGTTCTATTTTTTATCAACAGCAAGGGTTGTCTTTATATTGATGTTTCCTATATAGTTATCTCGGATGGAGCAACTTTTGTTAATACAAATACAATTAGAACGAGATAGAAGGTTTTAAAGATCACCTGCCAAATCAATCGGATGATAAGTTTATTCTATTCGATCTAAAGGGAGCACACGAGTCGGCTAGGGCCGACTCGTAGGGTGACGAGAGATTTCATATTAGGCAAACTTAGAATTTGAGCAAGCAAAGGTGAGATGTCTAGACTACGCTAGACATGACAAAAAGGAGAAGAGGGCTAAAATTATTGGTACTGGAAGCGATCTTTACCCATGAGGAGTTTTGCTGCATTAGGTAGCATTTTTAGTAATTCTTGGTCGATATCCAAAGAAAGTTCTCTGATCTCCCATTGAGCATGGCTATCCGAGCGGAGTCGCGAGAAGTGATACATCTCTCGCAAGTTAGTTTTAAAGAGGAGATTTATTCTGTGAGCATTTGTCAAAATGTATGAGCCAAGGTCTTTCTTCTTCTTTTCCAGATCTTCATAGAGAGTAGCAAGCTCAGCTAAGATTTTGCTGATATGTTTTGCAGAGCCGGTTTTATTAAATATGGGGGGTATAACATAACCATATCGAGGTTGATAATTAGAACGGATAATGGTAGCCATACGATGTCTCTTAAGTTGAGCAAAGCAGCTGGCGGATATAGAAGTTTGAACCATACATTCTACTAACTCAAAGTTCTTTGGTGCCTGATGATATGCTTTCATATCTTGGAAGATGCAGGAAAAGAGTCTTTCTATTTCAGAAGCCGAGATTTTCTTTATCTTGTTGATCAAATTTGATAAATCTTGAGGGTTTTCTTGAAATAAGAAAGAAGCGAGAATTAGTTCTTCAGCATCTGTTGTTAGTACTTTCACTTTGGTTTTTACGGGATAAGTCAGTGAATCGGTTTCAGAAGCAGATCTGAAATTCTTTCCCAAACAGTTGAGGTTTTTTTTGTAAAGATCAGGTTCAATATAGCGGATAAGAGAGGGGGTGAGTTCTTTAACTTGTGCTATGAGAGCATCATAAAGTGTCTTGGCTTCTGTGAGTTCAAGGTTAGCTAAACGGCGGAGCAAATTCTCCAAACTACGGGCATTTATGGTCACACCCATTTGTGTTTCTGTTGCGAGTGGCAAAACATAGCGGGCATCCTCTTTAGCCATCTCTTCCCGTTTTCTAGGGCTCAATTCAGGAGAGTTTTTTTTGTAGAAGGAATTAGCGGTTTCAAAAAGTTCTTTATATAGATCGAAAAGAGTTGTTACTTTTTTTTGAAATGTATCTTTTAACTTGGAATTAGCTAGTTCTGGAGGTGTGTAGTAATTACTCTCCCAAGTAACATATCGTTGTGATTTTTCTGTAAAAGAAGCCAATCTGCTCTTCTGGATATATTCGGTCAGATAACGAGATATACCAATTATATCGAAATTAAAGACAGCATGCTCAGCTATGGATGAGTGTCCCATATCGAAGATGATCTTCTCATTTGATTGTCGAGCTTTTTCGACCTCTTTAATAGCATCCTGTCTCAATTCCGAGACAGTTTTCTTGCTTCTACTTATCCGGGCATAAGCTGCTGAGATCGTTTCAGGAGTTGCCTTTTGCGGCAAATTTAGTTTATCTATCAATGATTTATCTATGTTGTAACCGGCAATTTTTACTATCATTTAAAATATCTCCTCAGATTACAAGGTAAGTATTTATGGTTATCTACTTTCTGAATTCTTCGACAATAGAGACACCGTTGCTTGTCCCGATACGATTGGCGCCAGCTTCGATCATCTTGAGAGCAATCTCAGCACTGCTGACACCACCGGATGCCTTAACTCCGAACTTCGGACCGACTATACGTCGCATCAGTGCGACATCTTCCAATGTAGCACCAGCTGTAGAAAAACCTGTAGAGGTCTTTACAAATAGTGATCCTGCTTTTTTAGCTGCCAAACAGGCAATGATCTTTTCCTCTTCACCCAGCAGACAGGTTTCGATAATAACTTTTAATACAGCATCTTTGTTACGGCAAACATCGGCAACAGTTCCGATATCAGTCAGCAAGGTTGAAATATCTTTCTCCTTGACTGAGGCAATGTTATTAACCATATCAATTTCTTTAGCTCCTTCTCTAATACATTGTTGCGTCTCTTCTCCCTTAACTTCGCTTATATTGGCACCGAGAGGGAATCCGACAACAGAACAAACAAGAGAATTTGTTTTTTTCAGAAATGATTGGCACAAACGAACAAAGTACGGATTTACACAAACCGATTTAAAATTATAACTCTTTGCCTCTTCACAGAGCTTGACGATAGTTTCGGAAGTAGATTGTGGTTTGAGATTTGTATGATCTATGTAACGGGCGATATCTTCGACCTTTGTGACAGTCATATCAGGGCTTTCAGCACGGCAGATCTTACAGCGGAGACATACTTCGTGAGCCCCGCCGCACATGCACTGCCTTTCTTCACCGGGGACTATGAATTTTAGGGCGATTTCTTTGATTATGTTCATACTTGTACTCCTATTGATTAATACAATGATATTTGACTAACTTATATCTTCTTTCAAAATTTGATAATTGGCAGCTAATTGCCCGCATGCTGCCTGTATATCTTTTCCTCTACTTTTACGGTAGGTTACAGCAAAGGGAAGTGGTTGCAGATAACTAATGAATTTCTCGATCTCGTCTGGAGAAGGTGCCTGGAACTCACTATTACACTGTGTTTCATTCCAAGAGATCAAATTAACTTTGCAAGATAGGTCACCCAAAAGTTTAATCAAGGCACGGGCATCTTCCTTGCCGGTATTGAATCCCTTAAACATGACATATTCTAACGTTATACGAAAAGGGTTATTACGTCTATAGAGTTGTAAATCCTGTTTCAGTTCCTTCAGGGGATATAGTTTTGCTACAGGCATGAGATATTCTCTTTTCTCCTGTATTGCTGAGTTTAGAGATACTGCTAACTTGATTTTAACCTTTTCAGCAAGAAGCTTTCTGATGCCGGGGATCAAACCGCAAGTTGATACGGTAATACGTCTGGGACTAAAGGAAAGCAGGCGATTATCCTGCATCAATCTGATAGCCCTGAAGACATTCACATGATTATCAAGAGGTTCTCCCATACCCATAAAAACGAGATTAGTTATCCGTCTTCCTAATGAATAGCGAAAAGCCAGCAATAATTGAGTAATTATCTCAGCTGAGTCTAGATTACGCTTGAAACCGATATCACCGGTAGCACAAAACCGACACCTTCTTAGACAACCAACTTGCGAGGAGATACAGAGTGTTAATTTCTCTTTCTCAGGAATAAGTACCATTTCTATATGACTATTATCCGCCAATTTTAGAAGAAATTTGGTTGTTCCGTCATTAGAAACAGTTTTTTGTTTGATTAGTGGAAATTGCAGAGGATAATGATTTGCTAGATAGTCTCTCAGTTGCTTGGGAAGATTGGACATTAAGCTAAAGTCGGGAACAAATTTTTTAAAAATCCAATCACAGATTTGAATAGATCTATACCGAGCTGTCTTGATACTGTTATCACACAGAGGTATTAATATTTCCTGCCAATCTTCAGGTGTATAGGCAATAGGGGAGACATTACGGTTGGTCATTTTTTTTGATTGTTCTTGTGCCTTCGTTGATGATTTTTCTTTTGCTTGGGTGCATTCTCAACCTGTTTGCCACTTTTCATATCGAGAAATTGTTGTAACGGAATGATCTCGATGAGTTGATCTTCATTGGATAGATGGACTTTTTGATTATAATAATCGTTCTTATAGACAAAGAACTTTTGCTTGTTATACTCGATTTCATCACCAATTTCAGGAAATCCCTTTGATGACTCAACGTAGAAATCTTCTTCATAATTAAGGCAACAGAGTAGTCTTCCGCAGGGACCGGAGATCTTGGATAGATTTCCCGATAAATTTTGATCTTTCACCATCTTTATAGTGACTTGATTAAATCTCTTGAGAAATGAAGCACAACAGTATTTATAACCACACATACCAATACCGCCGATCCTCTTTGCTTCATCTCTTCCTGTAGATTGATGCAATTCTATTCTCGTTTTGAATATTGTGGCAAGTTCACGGACAAAATCACGAAAGTCAATACGACTATCGGCAGTAAAAAAGAAGGTCAGTTTGTTACCATCAAATTGATAAATGGTTTCGATAAGCTTCATCTCAAAGGAGTATTTTGGCAACAGAGAAGTGAATTTTTCAGCTGCTGTACGTTCCTTGTCCCTAACAATATCGAGCTGTTTACATTCTTCATCTTGGGCGATTTTGATTATCTTCATTATCTTGTTATTAGCAAAAAGATTGTCTAATTCTTCATTAGAAATCGAACCATGAATTACAGTAGCAATATCATAACCACGCTCTACTTCTACAATAACAAGCATATCGGGTTCAAGCATCAAATTATTTGGATTAGTGAAATATCCGAGCCGCCCTGAGCGAAACTCAACTTCCACAAAGTGATTCATATTTACCTCTATTTATTACTCTTAAATATCATCTTAAAGATTTAAAAAAAATCACAGACTAAAGTCTATGCTACAGAACCGAGGAAAACACTTCCTCGTGGCTGCTTCCGAGTTCGACGAAGTCAAAAGTTCTTATTTTTAGTCAGTTACTTTTGATTTTGTATCTGTTTGAACAGTTCTATTTCAGCGTCGGTTAAGGGCAGATCTCGCCTCTTTTTAACAATTTGAGCAGTTTCGAGAAATGACACCATTTGATAAGGGATCAAATCATTAGCACTACCCCAACTATAAGAGGGAATATAGTCAGTAATTAACTTAGATCCATAAAGATTGCATCCAAGTCCAATTACCGCGCCAGTATTGATAGTGCAGTTAATACCAGTTTTAGTATGATCACCGATCACTACACCCAAAAACTGACAACCAGTCTCTATCTTCTTATTCCAAGGATAGAAATAGGATTTTATCGGCTTATAGTTGTTCTTTAAGTCACTATTATTAGTGTCGGCACCTAAGTTAATCCACTCTCCTAAGTAACTGTGTCCCAAAAAACCGTCATGTTGTTTATTGGAATATCCTTGAAAAATCGTTGCTTCCACCTCACCACCGATCTTACAAACTGGACCAATTGACGTTCCTGCATATATCTTAGCACCGCTTTTAATAACAGACCTCTTTCCAATATAGACAGGTCCAATAATAACTGCATTCGGAAGAATATTTACTCCTTCATCAATAACAACCGGACCATTAGATGCATCGATCACCACCCCCGGTTTCATCTCTGTTCCTTCTCCGATCCAGACATTATAGGGATTGAGTATTGTTACCCCCATCTCTGTCTCGTAAAAATTGTCCTGATCGTAGAAGAAATCTTCAAAATCTCTCTTTATATACTCTGCATTACTGGAAATTAATTCCCAGATATATTGCCAACAATTACCTGTATTTAGCGAAATATTATTGAGTTTATCAAAAAGAGAATCGCAATTTTCCGCAGTTAGATCTTGTCCTTCAACTTTTAAACGGGCAACCAAAAAGCAATTATCATCAGCATAAACTGAGTTTTCTGGTAGATCATGGATTCGTTTTACCCAGTCATCATCTATCTTTAATCTGCTGTTAATAAATAGTGTCTCTCCGCTCTTTATAGAATTGATCTGTCGGTTCGGATGCCTATACCGGTATAATGATTCGAGTCTGGAAGAAATAATTAAGGGCGGATTTTCTATCTCAAGATATGCAGCGATTCGTTGCCTTAATTTGAGAATACCTACTCTGAGATCACCCTGAGAACGATTCAGAGTCAGAGGATAAAAATTCTCTGTAAATCTATCATCAAATATCACATAAGTCATTGTTAACCTCAATACTTAGAACTACAGCAGTAGTTGTTTAATGATTTACATAATTTTATGCAAGATGATTAAGTCAATAAAAAGTGGTGAAAGAGGAGAACGGTAAAATAGTATTAATACTCAATGAGCAAAAAAGCTTCTCATCAATCTTTAAGAGAACAAGATCATACTTTCCAAGAGAATAGGTTTAAGACGCCTCTGAGAGTGACAATTATTAGATAAAATGGTTGGATAATTGCCCAATACGGGAAAAAACTCATTCTTTGCTTTTCCGATTCAAAAAGTTTAAAATGAGATGCTACATAAATAAATTCAACTATTGCTTTAAATAGGAACATAAGCATCGCTAACTGCCAACAGAGAAAAATCAGAGTAATGATAGATACATGTACAATAAATATTGAAACCAGATAAACAAAGAACTCGGGATTTAGTTGCAATTGCCATTTAGCATTAGAAGCCCAACGGCTACGTTGACTGATCAACTTTCCAAATGTTGAGACAGGTTGAGTATAGACAAAAGAGTGGTTAATTAGGGAAAAACGAATTTTAAATCTCTCTTTACGAAAGAGTTGCATCAAGTTAACATCGTCTCCGGAAAGAATGTGTTTGATCTTCTCAAAACCACCAACCTTCTTATAAGCGGTTCTTAAATATGCTAGATTCTGATTGGAACAGGAAAAATATTTGCCCGCAAAAATTGCACCGGCAGCAGCCATAAACATGAGGAGGAAATCGAAATATTCGAATTTTTCCAGCAAAGTGCTATTTCTCCAATTGGGAATAAGAGTACGAGAAAAGCCGGCAACCATTGATATATTATCAGTAAAGTTACTAACCATCGCTTCTACCCAATATTTAGTGACTAAACAGTCAGCATCAGTTAGCAAGATTATTTCACCGTCGCTCTCTTTTATTGCCTCTGATAGGGCAAACTTTTTGGGTGATACAGCAACCGGAGTTTTCTTGATCTGGACTAATTGGACGTTATTCCATTTATCTGCGAATTGTTGAACTATCTGAGCTGTCTTATCTTCTGATCTATCATCAATAACATAGACCTTATAAAGCTCTTCAGGATAGGATTGATTTACCAATGAAGTCAAAAGACGTCCAATATTTTTTTCTTCATTTCTGGCTGCTATGATGATCGATACAGTTTTCTTCTTGTAGATCAATTCCTCGTTTCTTCTTTTGTAACCGTAAGCAAAAATTATCAGATAAAATAGATAATCAATAAGAAAGAGAAAACCGATAAAGAAGAGAAGCATGTAAAAAGGCATTGTGATCTTCCAGTTAAAATAGTTTTAATTATCTATGGTCGCGGAATAATAACATTTGGAGCATTCTGATCAAAGAACGAGATTGAATCCTGTTCAGTACTCCTGCGACCCCCTAAGTTCACGATCAATGAATCATATAGGTTTTCACGATACATGGAAGGGTGGAAATTATATCGGAGACTGTCAGATAATAGAGTAGGCTCGGTACCGGCAATAAAATACTCTTCAATACTAGCTTCTGTCAAACTTCGAGGAAGTAGTCCTGTCCTGGCAGAGACACGTTGAGTTATGATGCCATTCGGCTTGGTAAGTTCCAGTTCCAGGGCATCAACAATTGGAGTTCCAGTACTGCTTTTGGGAGCAATTCTTTCAATCGCTTTTTGCATTACTGGAGGCCAAGAGGGGAGAGCTGCCACAGCACCGGTTTGATTTCTACCCATAGATGTGTTATCATCAAAACCAACCCAAATACCCAGAACGAGCTGCTTGTTAAAACCAATAAACCAAGCATCTCGATAGTCATCTGTTGTTCCTGTTTTACCAGCTGCAAACCAGCGATATCCTCTCGTTCTTACAGATCTACCCGTCCCTTCATCAACTACTGTTTGCAGTAAATTTGCTACCAGATAAGCTGTTTTATCGTCAACTACTCTGATGTGTTCCGGTACAGCCATTTCAAGTAGATTACCGTTCTTATCCTCTATACGACGCACGAAAATGGGGGTCACCCTTGTTCCATTATTGGCGAAAGTTGTATAGGCAGTTACAAGTTCCATCGGAATTACTTCAAAAGAACCTATTGCTAAAGAATAATAAGGTCTCAAAGGAGTTGTCAACCCGAATCTCCTACCATAATCAACAACCCTTGAAGGTCCAATATCGGTAATAACTTTTACGGCAGCCGTGTTAATTGACTTATTCAATGCTTCTCTCAACCTGACATAACCTTCAAAAGTTTGAGAATAGTTCCGTGGTTTCCAGAAAACTGAGTCACTCTGAACAAATACTACCGGTTCATCTTTAATTATGGTTGCCGGTGTATATCTATAATCTAAAGCGGCAGTATAAAGGATCGGTTTAAAGGCAGAGCCAGGTTGTCTTCTTGCTTGAGTCACCCTGTTGAATTTGCTATGATTGAAATTTCTACCTCCAATCATCACTCTGACATATCCGGTTTGCGGTTCTATACCCAAAACACCACCCTGTATATAGGGTGTAGTTATGTCAGTCATATTGGGAGGGAAATCCTCATATTTTTCGGGATATCTTTGTCTCTGTTCTAACATTGTTAATTCATTATTCAATAATGAATCGGCATAAATCTGTAAATCGTAATCAAGGGTTGTATAAATCTTTAACCCCTCTGTGAAGAGCCGGGTTGTTCCATATTTTCTTTCGACAAGTAATCTGATATGTTCTAAGAAATAATCTGCTGTTCCTTGATTTCCTCTTTGTGAAGCTAATATAATAGGTTCATCGATAAGTTCTCTGTATTCTTGTTCATTTATTACTCCCTGATCATACATTACATATAAAACGGTATTTCTTCTTCTAATGGCACGGTCAGGATAACTGATAGGAGAATAGGCACTAGGCAGCTGTATAAGTCCGATTATCATTGCTGCTTCTGATATTGTCAGATCTTGTGCATCCTTATTAAAATAGCGGTGTGACGCAGCTTCGACACCATAAACACCCGCTCCTAAATAGACTTTATCGAGGTACATTTCTAAGATCTCGTATTTACTGTAATTCTGCTCTATCTTGACAGCCAGCATCATTTCTTTGATTTTTCTGGGGATCTGCTTATCAAAGGTCAGGAACATATTTCGTGCCAGCTGTTGAGTTATAGTACTACCACCCTGAGAAAAATCACCTCTTCTCAGATCTATGAGAATGGCGCTGATTGTCCTGTAGAGGTCAACCCCCCAGTGGGAGTAGAATCTTCTATCTTCAACCGCCAGTAACCCATCAATAAGATAATCGGGCAACTCACTCAGGTCGGTATTCCTTCGATGTTCAACTGCAAAGACATGGATCAGCCTATCATTGATATCATAAACCTCCGAACCTGTCTTCATATCATAACGCTGTAATTCAGAGAGAGGGGGTAACTGGTTACTATAGAAAAAAAATAAACCAGCAAAGACTCCTGCCATCAAGAAAACTATGCCGACCATAATGTATAGATATCTATAGATGTAAAACTTCATTATTCTCCTGCCAATTTAGTTTATTTAGTAGCAAATAAGCTATATATCCAGTGATTGCACCTGTTATCATTCCCAATATTATTAACAATGGAGTCAAATAAAATATTTCACTCTCTTTGATTAACAGCAATCTTACCATGAGTAGTTGTCCGAAATTATGGGATACTGCACCTGCTAAACTGATCCCAATAATGCTGAAATTTATCGGTATTATGAAGAGGAAAACCATAATTGAAAAAGATATTACACTACCGCTAAAAGATAAAATTGTGGTTGGACTGAACAAAGTACCGGTAATAAAACCACCAAGTAAGATTTTAGCAAACATTACCAAGAATGCTTCTCGATAGTTCCTTGTAAGAATCAATATTAAAGGGATAACATTAGCTAAGCCAATCTTCATGAAAGGCAAAGGTTTAGGAATAAAGCTCTCTAAGATGTATATAGAGGAAGCAGCAGCAGTAAAGAGAGCTGTTAATATAAGTCTTCTCCCTGAATTCATCTTCCTGAAATTTAGCGAATTATTGGTTTCAGCTGTTTTCATACTATATTACCAAAATGAAAAACCGCGTCTAACAAATATTTCATGAGAATTCTTTTCACCTTCCGGTTTTAAATAGAATCTGTATGCTAATCTCAAACGGTAAGGGAGATTATAATGAAATGTAAAATTATGATACAATAGTAAATCTCTTCTCCCCACAACATCAACAGGTTTCTGTAACAGCATCTCATAATCAATGAATAAATCACGAGCAACTAACTTACCCATAGTTATAGAGAGATTGTTCAAGATGATATTCTTGCCAAATTGAATGACCTCGTTTTCTTCTTCCGGTTCACGCGTTCTGTCGGTAAACCCATAGGCACGAATAAGATTCTCAACCAAACTTGGTCTGATGGCAAAATAGTCCAGTTTAAACAATTGTCGTGTTCTATTGATAAAGGGATAGATAAAAGGATCGACAAATGCTCCGGATAAACCAATACCGGCCAATTGAAGAAACTCATCCTGCATTAACGCATTCTGCTCAGATCGTGGGATATCTTCCAATCTCTGATTGTATCTTAATTTTGATAAAACATGAAGTATTGTCGTATCTTCAGGATTATCAGATTTTAAATTGAACTGCATGGTATCTAAAATATCGGAGGAACTACCATTAGTTTCATTAAAAATCTCCAAAGTAATTAAACTGCCATCTGATGCATATTTATAAAAAATACCGTTCAATCTATAATCATCTAGATCATAATTGATTAAGAATTGAGCGAAATCAAGACTAAAGGAGGTACCAAACATATCTAATGAACCGGAATCTGCGGACAAGAAAGCATTTGCCGGAATCCATGTTTCATCTTCATAGACGAGATGAAGGTAACTATTCGTATTAACCAAGAGGTTCAAGGGATAAGTCACATAACGAACCTGATTATTGGCGACAAGCATCAGATCTAATTCTAAAGGTATAGGAGTAGGAGTTCTGTCAGGCCTTCTTTCGGTTGCAATGTTAATCAATTTGAAAAGATTTTCTGTATCAGGAGGATAAGTTACATAAGTGTGTGAAATATGCAGATCAGCTGTAATTTTAATATCATCGAAAGGTCCCCTTATTTCTGCTTCTGAAGAATCCCTTCCTCTGACAACGACATTACCGGTAGAACCATGGGGTAAGTATCTGGGAAGATGTATTGATACACCGTTTGGTGTTGTAGTAGCATAGAAATGACCCAAGTTAAGAAAACCGAGTTGAAAATCATCACCGTTCTCTCTGATCTCATTTCGAATGAATATTCTTCCCTCGCCTATCTGAGCTTCAAAAAGGTTTATAGTCATTCTGTTGTTATCAAATTGTAAATCAAGATTGATATCCTCAGCTCTTTCCGGCTGATTCTTAACTTTTAGATTACCCCTATTGATGACAAAATTACCTGTAGTAACTGAAAGTTCTTCCTGCCTAATACCTAATTGAAGTTCCAGATCAGTCTCAGATCTACCACTTTCAAGAAAGTTGAAAGTGTTAGCGAGAACTCTTAGCAAATCTCCTGAAAAATCTACTCTTAACTCGTCATCAGTGTCGAAGACACGATTTGTGATGATATTATAACCGAGAACTCCTTTGATACTCATTTCGAAAAGATCTTCTTTTTGAGCAGAGAATTTATTAGTGGATAGAATGTTATCAGTCTGTCTAACGTTTAACTGAAGTGTATCAACAGCAAAATCTGCTGAATTACCATTTAATCTACCATTGACCGGTGACCAAATGTAACGGAATTCAGTAGCAGTTAATTCAACATCGATCACATTGCTGCGTTCTCTTCTTATGTAGTGCAGATCAGCATTAATTAAACCAGTCAAGTTACTATCAGGCATTAAATTATTTGCCGACAGATCGTTTATGTAAACATCTATATCAGTATCTAGATCGCTATTAAAGAGAGTATGACCTGTTAAAACGAGCAGAGGGTCATTTCCTATAGACCTGATTGTGCCATCATAATCTATCGATAGAGGAGTTTCTAAAGTATTATTTATATCACTGTTAGCCAAAGAGAAAGAAAAATCATTTTTGAACGGACCGAGTTTTCTATAAGATAAGTTGTTCCCATTAAAAGATCCTGTTATGTGATTAGGATAAGCAATATCAATTTCTATATCAAGTTCTCCTTTGATTTGATTTGCTATACTTGGTTTAAAAAAATATCGCAGATATCTGGAAAGCTCGACATTATTTCCACTAACATTTGCTGTGACATTCAGATCAGGTTTGGCAGTTATTATTAAGTCTGTATTTAGATCTTTGTTTAACAAAAATTTATCTGTTTTAAGACTATCTAAACTTCCTGATCCTGAGATGATAATGCTAAACGGTTCATAATGATATGTTGTGTTAATAGTTTCGAAAGAAAAAGAGGAACTTTTTTTCAGAAAATCAAGATAAACATCAGATCTGAAGTTTCCCTGTAATTCACCATACCGAAGATTATACATTCTTATTGCTGTTTCACCCTTCAGTACTTTATTCTCATAAGATAACTCCAATCTGCCAGTCAGATTGGGATAGGATTTTAACAGAGATGTCCTCTTTTTGACTGTTTCATTTAGATTAATACCGTGTAGATTTAAAGTGGAAGAGAATTCCTTCTCTGCAATATTTCCTTGTGTTGATATATTTAAACGTTGACCTTTCAAAGTTGAGGTGAAATCATTATTAATCAGGTTAAAATCCATTTCCATACCAGATAGAGAGAGAAATCCGTTTTCGATGTTCAAATTACTAAGTGATGAGTTAATAGTTATGCCTTCTTGGTAATTTATTGCTGTATTGATGTCTGCTACAAAACTATAATCATATAAGTTAACTGCTAATCTTTCCTTTTGAAGGTTGAAGTTTAATCCTAGATCAGATGAAAAACTACCTTTACCTTCGAGATTATTATTTTGCCAAATAGCTTGATCAAGAGAAATATTAAGTTGCTTGTCGAAATACTCTCCGGTTAAAATAATATCTTTGACTTTCTCACTATAAAGCTCGATCTGTTTGCTTTCTAAAAGTAATAAGCCAATAGGTTGCGATATCGATCCTGTAATTTTTAATTCTATATCAGCAGTTCCGTTAACCACAGGCAGATAATTATCTAAGGTAACCTTCTCAGAATTGAGACTAAGGTTTATTTCGGGTTGTGAAAAGATATTCATTACTTCTATATGAAGAAGAGCTGAATTACCATCTAATAAGAGACTATCTGTATTCAGAAATAACCGCTCTTCATTAGCAAAAAATATAATATCTTCAGCTAATAATATCCTACCTTCATAAACAGCTTCAAGATCAGTAATTGATCCGTTTAATTTTAATGTTCCATCTTTGTATTGACCCTGTAGATCTACTTGAAGAGAAAGTTCTGATAAATAATGCGAAATCAATTCAGTCGGCTGATAATTGCTAACTACAAACTCAAACGATGAAATCTGTCCCTTAATTGTTTCAAGATTAATATCTATAGTCGCAGTAGATATTTCATTCTCTCTTTCGTTATCTTTTTTGTCATATAATGCTGCTTCATGGTACAATTTAAGATTATAATTACTGGTACGATTATTTTCAACCTGCAAATCAAAACGAGGGAAAGTATCATAGTAGGTTATGAAGTCATCTTTGTATTCAATATTTAAAGTGCCGTTAAAAAGAGTTAATATCCTAAAATAATCACTAATATCGGGTAGGATCGGCAAGGAAAAAGCTTTTTGCTGTTCCTCAGCTTGCAGAACAGTTTCTGATGTAGGAATTCTAACAGATATAACTGGTTCAATAATTGAGATGCTTTCAACAGCTTTTGAGATCTTTATATTCGAGACAAGGACTTTTAAAAGATTGTAATTTACATAGATGTTTGCTACTTCAACCCGAAAGACTTCATTCGGATCTTCAATACTAATATTTGAAAGATGTAATTGTCTGTCTGTAAGAGAAAGAGTACCTATTGATGATGTAGCACCAAGCTCTTTTTCTACCATAGAAGTCAGTTTGTTAATAATCCAAGCTTCATATCTAACAAACCTGACTATTACCAGAAAAGAGATATTTATCAAAAAGAGAATTCCCAGTAGGATAAACAACCATCTCTTATTCTTCAATACTGAAACTCCGTAACATAGACTTTAATATGCGTTCTTTATTGTTCAGTCCTGCCTCTTTAATAAGCCGTTTTCTAAGATGTAATGTGTTTGCATTTTTTCGGCTATTTCCTGATTATGGGTTACTATAACCAGAGAGCAGTTTTCTTGTTTATTGAGTTCTATCATTAGTTCGATAATTTCACTACTGTGACGGGGGTCGAGATTTCCTGTAGGTTCATCAGCAAGTATGATTAAAGGATGATTAATCAAAGCTCTGGCAACGGCAACTCTCTGCTGTTCACCACCGCTAAGCTGATTAGGATACTTACTAAGATTATCCTGCATATCAACCTCTTTAAGTAGTTGCTTAGCTTTTTTTATACTGCTTGTCCAGTCTCCACAATTAATAAAATGAGGGATTGCCACGTTTTCACTGGCGGTAAGATCTTCTAACAGGTAATGAAACTGGAAAACAAAACCGATAGTTTGATTACGGAATTTGGCAATATTTCTGTGATTAAAATCTATCTTTTTCTCAGAATAATAAACCTCTCCACTATCCATTCTATCCAGTATTCCTAATAGATGTAAAAGAGTACTTTTGCCACAACCAGATTCACCGGTAATAGCAACAGTTTCTCCACTTTCAATTTCTAAATCTAATCCCTTCAATACTTGTAATATTTTTCCGGCATCACTGTATGATTTTGATATGTTTATTCCCTTTAATAGTGACATGTTACCTCTTAATTTACTAATTTCCTCTTATAATATCAATGATAGTTAATTGTGATATCTTGTTTAAAGCCATTATTGTTGCCCACAAAGCAATAAATAGTGATAAGGTCAAGGTGATAACAATAGTTCCTATGTCAGGTTTTATTGTAAAAGATTCAATGAAATATACATCACCTTTTAAAACCAAATAGGTCTGTTTTGTTAGCAGATAAGCTAATAAGAGACCACTACCTACTCCTATGATTACAGAAAATAGACTCAATAGAGTGGTTTTTATCAGAAAGAAATGCTTCAGCAATTCATTTTTACAACCCATAGCCATAAGTATGGCGATCTCTTTCTTTCTCTCCATGATCGAAGTTGTGGTATTACTGATAATATTAAAAGAAGCGATAACAATCAAGAAACTAAGGATAATGGCTATTACCCATTTTTGCAGAACAAGCATAGTGAAGAGATTGCTATTGTAATCTATCCATGAGTTGATGATATAATTCTCCTCTAACATTAAATTCCAGACATATGCCAGATAGTCTGCTCGATCTATATGATTTGCTTTTAGTTTGACTTCTATCATATCATGCTTGTCAGGATCAGTCGTTAGAAAGGAAAAAATCTCGTCATTTAGATATACCGTGCGGGAATCGGATTCATATATTCCTGAATGAAAGATACCTTTGACGTTGATTGTAACTTCTCCGGTTTTTAACCCGAATAATGTGTATTGCATATTAGCCGGTGTCATCAGATTGATCTGCTCTCCTACACTAACCTGAAGAAAATTTGCTAATTCAGATCCCAGAACTGCATCAAATTGGTCTTCTAATTTTCCGCTCCCTTCTATGATGTAGGTATGATAATTGATTGGCAGATTCTTCTTTTGCCATTGAATACTACGGGCTAATACACCCTTTATTTGTCTTTCTCCGACCGCCATGACCTGAGTCATCTTAACAGCTGCAAAAGATTCAATTTCTTCTTGTTCATGAAAAAATTCTGTTATTCTGTTAACTTCGTCAACGGTCAATTTATTATCGATCAAACTATAGAGATAGATGTGAGCATTAACACCTAATAACCCCTCTTTTAATGCACGCTGATAACCGTTAAGCAATGTTAAAGATGCAGTAAGAATAGCGACTGATAATGCAAAACCACCAAAAGTGATGATAGTAGAAGGTTTTCTTAATTGCTTACTGCTAAAGCGGAACGATTTTTTGACAAAAAAAAGAAGTATTTGACCCTTCTTCTTCATTATTTATTCTTCTTATATATTGAGTTGTTCTTTAGCATTTTCTATACCCAGTTGTATAGTATCGATCCCTAAAAGGTTAAAAGGAGGGATACATCCCTCCTTTCCTTATTTTTAATAGCTCTCTTTTGATCTCTATGCCTCAATAATAATTGATCATTAGACCTAATAGAAGAGATGTCGATTATCTACTATCTTGGTCTCATCCAATAAGTTTCGGTACCACTCATTCAGATGTTGAGTCTGTTCCCTCTCAGTCATCTCCATCAACAATAAATCCTGTCTCTGAGCAAAATCTTCCATATCAGGATAGATCCTCTCATCTATATAGGCGATATAAGCGCCTCTTTCGCCTTTAATTAATGTTGTGAATTCACCTACTTCAGCAGCTAAAATGGCTTCATTTAATTCTTCTATCCTGCCTATTCGAGGTATGGATCGATCTATGGTGACATCTTGAGCTTCAATTATTTCCCAACCTTCTCTTGTAGCAGAAACCAAGAATTCACTCGATTCATGGCTTTGATAAAATTCTTCTGCTATTTGTTTTACTCTCTCTCGCTTCTTTTGATTTTCCAGATTAGGTCTGATTCTATTTCGTACAGTATCTAATTCATCGTATCTCTCAGGCAATTTTTCTGCCAATTGAAGAACATATAAATCACCATTAGCAGCTTCCTTAACTTCAGGTACTTCTCCAACTCTTTTTGAAAAGGCAAATTCAGCAAGTTCTTCAAATCTACCAACCCCGGGAATGAATTGTGCTGTTTCTTCAAAAAGACCAGATTCCGAAACGGTTAATTCTAATTCCTCAGCTGCTTCTTTGATCCCTTTTTTGAGAACTAATGAGCGAAATTCATCTGCTCTGTTTTGGATCTCTAACTTTGTTTGTTCGGATGCTTCTACCCGCAATAGGATATGACTGGCACGAACCTCTGTCTCATTGTCTTCGCCTATACGAGTATCAGTTAGCTTAATTATATGCCAACCAAATTGGGTCTTTACTGGTTCACTGATTTCTCCTACTACCATAGTGAAAGCTTTGTCTTCAAATTCAGGAACCATTCTGCCTCTACCAAAGAATCCTAAATCTCCACCCTGTTCAGCATTACTAGGATCTTGTGAATATTCTCTGGCTAATTCAGCAAAATCCTCACCATCCAATAACTGAGAATGTATATCATTCACTACTTGTAATACCTCATCTTGATCCCTGTCACTAGGTTGCATCTGAAAACGAACAAAATCGTAACGGGCACTCGGTTGTTTTTTAAACTCTTCCAAGTTGTTCTGATAGTATTCTTCAATCTCTTCATCAGTTACTGTTACATCGGTTATTTTATTGGGGTCGAAATAGATTACTTTTGCCTGGGCTTTATCATTCTTCTTAATGAAATCTTCTTCAACATCATCTAATGTTACCGTTACTTCATTTCTGATCTCTTCAAAGAGTAATTCGTATGGTAATTGGGCACGTATTTGGTCTTCTAACCAGCTGAAATCAAGCGGTTGACCATTAGGGGCGATACCTGTACGTAATGTATTTAAATACAGCTCGTTATCAAAAACACCATCTGTATGAAACAAATCCCATTCTCTAAGGAATTGAGGGGGATCATTTTTCATTTTTTCAATTACTTGTTGATCTCTGACTCTGATGCGACGTCTTCGTATTTCTTGATCGAAAAGTATTCTTTGCACTAATTGTTGCCATGTCTGATCATTCAATTGCTGTATTGTTTGTTCATCAGGTTGAGTATCTGGATTTTCTTGCATATAGTTCCAGAGGGTATTTCTAAATAGATTCTCGTATTCTTGAGCTGATATTTTTTTCCCTGCAATTTGACCAACATGCATAGAACGGCTATCAAACAACCCTCCTATACCCATTAAGGCCATACCAATTATGAAAGCAAAAGCGGTTATATAAATGATTATTTTCGCTTTTTTCCTAAATATATCAAGCATTCCTAAAACCTCCTGCTATAAAACGCTATTTGTTGTTAATCTTCAAACAAAGATTTATTATCTATCTTTTTGTCAATCATAACTTTTCGGAGAGCAGATTGTATCAATACTTCTTTCAATTTCTTTGTTAGATGTTAGATGAAGAAAAGCACAAAAAAGGATCAATTAGTTTGATAAACAAAAAAACCCGCTATATTATAGCGGGTTTTTACTGTAAGATTTACTACTGAAACTTCTACTCGAACATGGATTGGAAGTTTTTAAGTGTTGGTTTATGTTTCTTAATTAAATCATAAACAGCTTCCCTACCAAGCTCTTCTAACTTCATTCTTTTGATCGCAGCTATTGTTTTAAAGGTAGCCACGGTATCATCATCTAACCTGAAAGTTAAACGAGTAGCTTCATCTGTAGTCGTTACCTTCTTTTTTGCTTTTGCCATAATACACCTCACTTTGTTAAATTTTAACCTTAAAAGCTATTCACTTAAAGATTAATTTGTGATATTTAGCAATCTGATTTTTTTATCAAGGATATAAACAACTAAGTCAATGGAAAACTATGAGACTTGTTGTCAACAATTATGGCTCTCTGTATTATCTATTTCTAACTATATGCTTGATAAGGTTTTATAAATATGAATGAAGTTCATATATTGCCCTTTAATTTTAATTTAGATCGCTTTGCGTTATTTATAACTCAAAAAAAGTTCTGCTGACTATAATAATTAATCTCAATGATAAACACAAAAATTTTAGCTTAAAAAACTAGAAAGTTCTTAGACAGAAAGGTCAAAAATAGAGAATTATTTTCTAAAGCAAGGGTGTATAAGGGATTATCCACTGCTTTAAAAACATAGCCGAATTAGTGAAAAGATTGATTATTCTTGACCTAAGCAAAGTGGTGTTTTTATTTGAATGAATTAAATATATAGCGCTAGATATTAATTAGAATATTGCTTAAACAAACAGAGAGCAAAGTTGGCAAAGAGTATCATGAGTTTGGCAACGTGAGGTGGCATATGGCAAGAGACATTACGACAAGTGACTTAATACAAATACTTTCTAGCTACAGTGCAGAGCATTTGAAAGATCTGATTGTAGATATCCATCCTGTAGATATATTAGAAGCTATACTTGAGTTTGATGGCGATAGAAGAGAATTGATCAATAAATTGAGTTTGAATACAGTAGTTGAGCTATTAGAAGAAGCAGACGACGAAGATAAGATAGTGATTTATGATCTTCTTTCACCATCTCAGCAGAAGCAAATTCTTCGTGAAATGGCATCCGACGAATTGGTCGACTTTCTCGAATCAGTCGATCCTGAGCAGGCAGACAGCATAATCAAGCAATTAGATAAAGAAGATGTAGCAGAAGTTAAACGCTTGATGGGATACGGTCCGGAGAGTGCTGGTGGTATAATGGCGACTGAATTTATAGTCGTCAAGGGGAATATGACTGTTTGGGAAGTCTTGCATCTATTACAGAAAGAGGGCAAGGAAGCAGAGACTACAAATACTCTATATGTGTTAGATGACGATGGTTATCTGATCGGCGTTGCTTCATTGAGTGATATAGTAGTCCACGGTTTCAATACAAAAATTTCAGACATCATGAACGAACAGGTAATAAGTGTAAGAACCGATGTTGATCAGGAAGAAGTTGGTCGTTTATTTCAAAAATATGGTTTTGCCAGCATCCCGGTAGTTGATCACCATAACCGTATGCAAGGTATTATCACTTCTGATGATATTATGGATGTTTTAAGAGAAGAAAATACAGAAGACTTTGAAAAGATGGCTGCCTTAATCCATAATGAAGTGGAGTATTTAGATAGCAGTGTTATTAATTTGGCTAAGAAAAGGATCACTTGGCTGTTGGTCTTGATGATTTCAGCAACGTTCACTGGTCTGATAATACAGGGATTTGAAAACGCTCTCAGCTCGGTGGTAATTTTAGCAGCTTTTATTCCGATGTTAATGGATACAGGAGGCAATGCCGGTGCTCAATCTGCAACTCTGATCATAAGAGGTATGGCCTTAGGAGAAGTAACTATCAAGGATTTTTATACTGTCCTTTACAAAGAGTTCAGAGTCAGTATTATTGTTGGTCTAATGTTAGCTATCATAAATTTTGGTAGAGTTCTTCTTGTAGACAGAGTTAGTGTTCTTTTATCTTTAACGGTTTCAATTTCACTTTTCTTTACTGTTGTTATTGCCAAAGCGGTTGGTTGTGTACTGCCAATAATAGCTAAAAGCTTAAAGGTCGATCCGGCAATCATGGCTGCACCGATTATAACTACTATAGTTGATGCTTTATCGTTAATCGTCTATTTTACTTTAGCAACAATAATACTTCAGATTCCAGCCCAGTGATTCTGAAAGAGCAAGAAGAATAGTATCAACTATGTTTAAACCAAAGAGAGCTTTAGGCCAGAATTTTCTTATCGATAAGAATATTGCAGCCAATATAGTGAAGTCTGCTGAGATAGAGAAGGATGAAGAAGTTTGGGAAATTGGTCCCGGTAAAGGTATTTTGACCGAAGAACTCATCAAAGCAGGCAGCAGATTGACCTGTTTTGAGATTGATAGGGACCTGATCCCTTGGCTAAAAGATCGTTTTAATGACAGTATCAACCTGATACCTCAAGATGTATTAAAAGCAAATTGGGCTGAAATTCTTAGTAACATTGAGAGACTAAAGAATGAGAGATCTCAGATTGTATTAGTAGCCAATATCCCCTATAATATAACTTCACCGTTGTTATATAAGCTATCAGATTATGCAGATTATTTTAGGATTATAGTTTTGATGTTACAGAAAGAAGTTGCAGACAGGCTGACTGCTTCTGCCGGCTCTAAAAGTTATGGAGTCTTAACTCTGAAAGTTCAGTACAACTTTAAGGTGAAAAAACTATTTAAAGTACCCCGCCATCTCTTCAGACCTCAACCAAAAGTAGATTCAGAAGTGATTCGTCTGATCAAAAGAGAAGATAAGGAAGATATAAGAAATCCTGATTTATTTTGGCAAATTGTTGAAACTGCCTTTCATTTGCGACGCAAGACTTTGAAGAACAATTTATCAGCTATTCTCAGTAAACAAGAACTTCAATTCTTGACAGAAATTTTCGAGGCGAATGATAATCAGGAAGGAAAACAGAATAAAGAAACCAAGAGTCATCACAAGTATAATTTATCCCGAAGAGGCGAAAGTTTAGATGAAAAAGACTTTGTTGATCTTTATCATCATATTAATAATATTCGTAGTCATCAAAGTTGAAGCTCTCTTATTAGAGAGTGAATACCAGAGTTATTACGGAAATATCAACTTTCTTAACAACTACCAGTATTTTTATTCATTACCTAACTACTGGTCTTTTAGACACTACGGAACACTGACTCAATCTCGCAACAAAAGATTCCAACGATATAGTAGAAATGCTGACCTGGTTTGGCAAATAATGAGAGAATTTGAAAACACTTCTTTTTCACTCCATATGGATTTTAACGCTGCAATTGATAAAGCAAAACCGGATATTGAGAGATATGAAATTGAAAAAACATATAGAAGAATAGGTTTAGATGTTGCATATAACATCTATGATAGTCTTTTTGTTTACAGCAGACTGACTTATATTCATTCAGATGAATTGAATAGCAGGTACTCAGATGGAACTTTTTATAGTGATGGATATCATAGTTTTAACAATGCAAGTTTTTCTCGAGAGTTTAAAGTAGCTTTCTTTTCTCTATATTCTTTTCTTGATATCATGAATCTAGATTATGATTCTTCAAGAAACTACGGTTCTGAACTTAAATTCACAATCTTTGACCCCATGATAGATACAGAACTAACTTTTCGAAGGCACACTAACAAGATCTTTCTCTTAAACGATCAAATAGACACTCACACTCGATCAGTCTATAGAGCTTCAGTATTATATAGAAACAGGATATCAGATTCTTTGTACTTAAGATTGGGAGATATATTTCAGGTTCGTGACAATCGTCTCAGAACTATGAGAGACCGTAATTTTTTAGAGTTAGATAACTCACTATATGTTGATACTGAATATTTCTGGCAGCGGTTTAGATTTTCTATAGGAGGGGAGTATAACATTTTATTAAGATCTTTTAGAGAAGATAGAAATAGTAGACAGCAAGAACAACGAATTTTCAAAGGCAGTATCAGTTATATCTTTTCTGAACGAGATTCTTTGATCTTCAAACGAAATCTGAATCTTACCAGAACTGATTATACTATTAGCACAAATATTTTAGATAATGATCAACTGATTGATGAAAACCAATTGAGTTATTATACATATATACGTGATCAAATAAAACTGATAAATCATCTCAATTACACCTTACGCGAAGAAATTTATGTGAACTCTGCGATGTCAGCAAATAATAAGACAACGCGCATTTATAACTTCTTACCATCATTGAATATTGCTCTCACCCCGAATTTGCTCTTTTTGCAGGATTATCATCTCCGGGCAGATTACGATGATTATTACTGGGGTGATACTGTCAGAGACAGAATGTACCGGAAGTTTTCAGCATCATATACACTTTTGACTACTTTCCCTTGGACTAAATATATTTATCCCATTTCTCTCGACAGGGAAAGTCTTTATTTATATAATGATATGATTGCAGGTGTAACATATTCTTATGAAAACAATAGTAGTGGAAATTTAGTAGGTAATGCCTATGAAGTTATTGTTGAGAACGATTATCATACCCTACAAATGGAGATATTTCGCAGGATAGAACGCTTTGAGTTCATGATTAGACCGAGATTTATCTGGACTACTTTTCGTTATGAGTTTAATCATCAATATGAAATCTCTTACTTTTTCCCCAATCGCAATAACTACGTTAGTGTTGGAGTTAACAGTTCCGGAACTAAATTAGATGACATTCTCTGGCGGGCTAACGCACTATTATATTTTTCTTTCTAACAAATTTGAAATTACATATCCCAATTACACTACATTTAATAGCCGGGTGAAAACTCAAGAATTAGAAATCCGGCATTGCCATTAGCTATCAATAAATAACGACCAAAGAGCAAGAGATCTGACATTTCACCAGCAACAGGGTTGTAATAGGCAATCTCAAAGGGTTGTAACGGATTGGTTATTCTTACAATGGAGAGACCACTAGATCCAATTGCCAGATAGGCAAAATCGCCTCGCACTTGTACTGAACGGGCAGTAGCAGGAAGATCACAGAAACCAAGTTCCTGGGGATCACTAGGTTGGCTTACATCGTATATTCTTAATCCGCCTTCATAAGCTATATAGGCAAGTTGGTTCATAACTTCTATATCATAAACATTACTCAACGGTTCAAAATGCACTTCTAACGGGGCAAAAGGATTACTTATATCTATTATGGAAAATCCGTAACGAGCTGAAGCGTAAAGATAAGGCCAGCTGATAGTCACATTATTGACTATTTGACCGGAAACACTAAAACTGCTTATTGGAAAGACATTATAAGTGCTGGTAATATCAAGAATTTTTATCCCATCTGTAAAATCGGCTAGATAAATGTAATTTCCGGCGAAATCTAATCCGAAGGCATTAAAAGTTGAGTATTGACCTATCAATTCAGGACCAAAAGGACTATTGACATCTATGATCTTGAATCCTGCTTCACCAGCAGCAACATAGGCATGATCACCACCGGAGAATTTCACATCGTAATAAACTCCATCGTCTTCATAATAAGCTACTTCATCCGGAAAGTGCATCATCGAGATATCAATAATTCTCAAGCCACCAATTCCATCTGCTATATATGCTTTGTTACCACTGGCAGCAACTGCATAGGCAAATCCGGGGGTATTGATCTCTCCAATATGATATATATATGGTATATTTGTACCTGGTCCAGTTGCATCACCTAGACGGCAGCTTGTCAAGCCAATGATCAATAACATAGTAAGTACAAAATAGAAGTTATTTATATTCATAAGTTTCTGGATAGCTTTGATTATTTTCATTTCTCTTCTCTCTTATTACAGATAAGTAAGCATCTTTAATATAAACTAATTTACTTTGATATTGTGTCAATCTACTTATTATAACAGCTTAGAAATGTTTCTCCTAAACATCTCTTCTTGTCTCCTTGCCTGAAGCAACCAAAATTTCTGACCATCAACACAGGGGATTTTTTTTTCAATACATCTATTAATAGCTTTTGTTTTTTGTTTTGTATATGTTAGATCAAGAAACTTCTTGGGCATAGTAATACCTGTTACAGAAAAAAAGTCTTCACCAACCATTCCTAAAGGAGTGCAGTTAACTACTAAATCAAATGTTACGTCAGCGATCTCTTTCAGTGATAGATATCGAATCTTACACAATTTTGCCAACGCGATTCCTTTTTCTTCATTTCTGGAACTGATTTTGAGATTGGCGAAATTAGTGAATTCTCTTAAAAAAGTACAAGCTGTTGCCCCAGCACCAAAAACTAGAATTAAATCATCTTTATCAACGTTCAGAATCTTTATTGATTCTCTAAAGGCATCAAGGTCAGTATTGAGAAATTGTTCGGGCAGAATGTCTTCTAATTGATGATTAGTATCAACTTTGACAGAGAAGAGATTGGCAATCTTAGATGTTAGATCGTTTGTTTGAGCAAGTGAAGTCAAGATATCACTTGTTTGGCTGCTCTGTTTTATCTTTTGCTGTTGATAAGAATCAGACTTTGATGGATGTTCCTGTCCTGATGACAAATGATGATCAGATTTCTGCTCTGTTGTAAAAAAGTATTGCGAAAACAAAGATTTAAAAGGCATTGTAACAGAGAATCCATAAAATATGATCTGTTGATTCATATATCTCAACCAAGAAACAAAGTCTTGTAGATCCTTTACAGGAAATGGTAGATAGGCAATTCTACTGTCTATCCTACGAAGTTTCCGATTATAATAGAGTAATCCCAGAGAATTATAGACATGCTTATCTCCGATGATACCACCCAATATTGTTCTTTCATCCAGTAGTTCACAACCATACAGTTCATATTCTTCAAAGGTTAATTGATCAGGAGATGTTTTAAAATTTTCCAGTGCAAGATATGTCCCAACCGAACCGTTCAGTTTCCATAGAATCCTTGATAATTTGCCCAATAATCCTGATCCTAAAATTATTAGGGGAGTCTTTGATGCTTTTTTCCAGTTCGAGAAATTCTGCATCTGTTGATAAGTTTCAACAGGAATGATTAGCTTGAGATATCTAACATTGAACTTATTCGCTTTGTCGATAGTCTCTGAGACTGTTTCCGATAGATTCGAGCACTCTTCAGAGAAATGTTTGGAGAGAATTAGATTTTCGTGTGGTATTGGAGGGTTGTGTTTGATGAATAGTTCAAATTCACAATCCACTAAACAATTGGTTCTTTTTATCAATTCTAAATATGAAGCTAATTTTTGTTCGAAAGGAATTGATTTAACTCCCCCCTCCGAAAGGTCTCTAATCGTGACAATAGTTGTCGAGTCTATTGAAAGGAAACTCTCCAAACGTGTCGGAAAAACTAATGGATTTTCAGAGTAATCTAACCTAAGTTCTAATAGATCATAACTATAGTGTCGAATTTCAGAGTAGGGAAAGTTACTGCAAGCCGGAATAGAAAAAATTTTCACTGTTTATTTCTACTATGCTCTATCAGCTTTGACCAGATTTCAATAATTAATCTCGGTTCAAGGTTAAGTAGCTCTGCTTTTTGTAACAGATTTTTTATGAGATTTTGTTCTCTCTCCGGTTGATGAACTGCGATCCCTTTTTCTTTTTTAAAGCCAGCTATCTGTGCAATGATCTTATCACGACGGCACAGTGATATCAATATATCTTCATCAACTTTATCTATGGCTTCTCTCAGAGTATCAAGATCAACAGGTTTCTGCTCGATTAACTTCTGGTAACTAAGAGCATCGGCTAAGACCAGTTTTATCATTGCCCGAGCAACCGAAATCACTCTTGGAATTAAACAGGTGTCAAAACGACCCTTTAATCTAAGAATTCGGGGAGTTCCTTTTTTATCTATTGTCTGTTGTGGTAAAGCTATAGAAGGTGTCGGCTTAACAACAAATCTGAAAGTTATGAGTTTTCCTGAAGATATACCACCATTAATCCCACCAGACCTATCTGAAGCATCTTCATCAGTTAATGTTAAGATGGGGTCATTTGCTTCACTACCTTTCATTCGACTTAAAGCAAAACCGGCTCCGAATTCTATCCCTTTTACACCACCAATCGAGAGTATTGCTTTGGCAAGATTGGCATCCAGTTTCTCAAAAACGGGATCACCGAGTCCACTTGGAGCACCCCTGATGATTACCTCTACAATGCCTCCTGAAGAATTACCAGAATGCTTAATAGTCTTTAGATAATCTAAAAGTTTAATGTAAGTATGAGGACAAGGCCAACAAAGATCATTATTCTTAGCAAAATCAAGATCAATAATTTCAGTAGAAATCTCTCCGATCGATACCGGATATAGATCTATTTTGATAGGTTCCAGGATCTTGTTAACTAATACACTAGCAGCTACTCGAGCAATAGTCTCACGACCTGAAGCTCTTCCACCACCACGGTAATCATAGATTTTGAATTTCTTAAAATAGGTCAGATCAGCATGACCGGGTCTGAAAACTTCTTTAATCACCTCATAATCTTCAGCTCGCAAGTCCTTGTTATAAACAAGCATACAGATCGGCATACCGGTTGTTTTCCCTTCAAATACACCAGAGAGAACGACTAATTCATCCGGTTCTTGTCTCGGAGATATAAATTCTCCTCTACCCGGTTTACGCTTGTTTAGTTCCTCCTGAATCTCCTGATAAGGAAATTCAATGCCGGGCTGGATATCTTCAATAACTACGCCTACAGCAGGACTATAACTCTCACCGAAAGCAGTAAAACCACATATTTTATCCCAGTGATTGCCTTTCATACCGAGATAAAGAATGTGTTAAAAGTCATGTAGAGATGACAAGCAGTATTACTTACTGAACAATCTGCGTACAATTATTTTCAATCGTGAAAATGGATCTTCACGATGAAGATATGTCACATTTTGATAATCTTTTAGAGTTTTTACTACCGGCATCTCCTCCTCTTTAGTCTCTCTTCTTTTGGTAAATAAAAACAAAAACATCTAAAACCTCCATCAATTCAGATATTTTCTACAAAATACAACTAAAATATTCATACCATTAGGTGATTAATTTTGTCAACAAAAAAAGACATCTATCGAATATAGCATATAGCTTGGTTTATTTTTTAGGATGGCAGTAGGATCATTTTATAAACCGATATTTTCGAACAACTATCAATAATTATGTCAATAGAGCAAAATGTTGACAACTAATTCTATCGTTTTTTTTTGGAGAAAGTAAACTAAATATAATGGACGAAGATTATGTCGATCAAGATTATCTTAATAGCTGCTATTGTTGCTTTTTTCTGTGCTTCAGGTTTGAATGCAAACTCAGTTTTCTCATTTTATGGTATTCCCAATCAGGAAAACAATGCCGATATTTATGGAACTGGTATGGGTGAGACCGGATTAGGTGATGTATACAGGAGAAATACAGGGTATAAAAATCCTTCCTTAGCTTCTACCTTAAATCAGGTTTACTTTGCAACGGGGATCTTGTATGGTAATTACTATTACTATGACAACCAGGGCAATGAATTCCGCAAAGATGGTTTACACTTTCCTTATTTCAACATGACAATTCCCCTAAAAAGACACCGTATCGGTTTTGATTTTGCTCCGATATTGTCAGGTAATGCAGATGTATATAGCTACGATCAAAATTGGACTGAAGATGACATTAGTTACGATTATACTGAGATAAATAAAGTACGTTCCTATATGTATAAAGGATCTTTCTTTTATGCTTATACCGATAGAATTGCCAATGTCGGTCTTTCTCTGGACTATTACTTAGGGCATAGGTTCAGAGCTTGGACTCAGGAGTTTACGGGAGCTGGCGGTTTCATAAATCCCAAATATGAATACAATGAAACTTTTCGTAACCCGGGTATTACCGTTGGACTAAACAGAAGTTTTGGAAATTTCTCTCTGGGGGGAATGTATAGATATGGTGTATCCATGAAAGGGAAAACAGAGCTAGTCTCAGTCCATTCGGTTTTTGATTTAGGAGAAAGTAGTTTTGAACTTCCTCATAAAATCGGTCTAGGCACTGCCTATAGGTTTACTGATAATTATAGAGTTACTGCGGATGTTGAATTTGAGCTGTGGAACGATAATAAGTATTACAATAATTCTTCCGATACTTATAAAGTTGGAATTGGTTTTGCTTATGAGCCATATTGGGGATTCGAGAAATGGTACCAGAAAATACCCTTGAGAACAGGTGGTTATTATCGTACTCTTCCTTTTGATGTGAATGGAAATGAATTATCGGAAATGGCATTAACCTTTGGTTTTACAATTCCACTTCAGTCTCCCAATAGTCAGCTTGATTTCGCAGTTAAATATATGGTGAGGGGTGATAAGACAGTCAATCTTTATCAGGACAAGCAGTTACTGTTTGGAATTGGTTTGGCAGGATTTGATTTCTTCCGAAGTAGACCCAGAAGAACAGAACCAAGAGAAATACCGGAAGCAGAATTTGAAGGATATAGATAATGCTGAAGTGGCATTTAGTTGATAGAGTATCACCTTCATTAAAAGAGCATCTAAGATTGACTAAGAGTACTATAGATGTTTTTATTTATAGTGAGACCAAACTCTATGAGTATTACGGTCACAATATTCCTGATGAAAAAATTATGAAAAACCTTCTAACGGCAGCTCAAAGAATAATCAAAGCTGTCAGAAAGCAGGAAAAGATCATCATTTTTGGCCATGATGATCTGGATGGGATAACCAGTACATATATTCTTTTTGATTTTCTTAGTTACATTGGATCACAGAATCACTACTACTATATACCTAACCGAATGCAAGAACATCACGGGATCCAGAGTAAATTTATAGATAAAGTAAGAGAAGAAGGACATTCATTAGTTGTTACAGTAGATGGTGGAATCACTTCAATAGAGGGTGTTGAACAAATAAATCAGCTTGGTTGTGAAACTATAATAACCGATCATCATATAGTTCCGGAAAAATTACCAGATGCCTATACTATAGTAAATCCCAAACAGACAGATTGTCCCTATCCTTATGATATGTTAGCCGGTGTTGGTGTGACATTCTTCCTTGTCAAAGCTATGGCTGAACTCTTAGAGGTTAAGCAACCTGAAAATTATATCTTGTGGACTGCTATTGGTACGATCGCTGATAAAGCACCGATGACAGGTGTAAATCGTGTCTTATGTCAGATAGCTCTCCAAAGATGGTTTGCTATAGATGATACTACTCTCATGCTCTGTCCTAATTACAATCTGGTTGGAGATAATTATTTCTCTAAAATGGCGTTTATTACCAATTTAATAAAATTGTTCAATAATGGTCGTGACGATGATGGAGAGAATACGGCATTATATCTGTTGTTAGCACCTGTTTATAAAAAGAGAGAGCTTATAGCTTCTTTATTGCCGAAAAAAAACGAATACGAAAATACTCTTCACCATGTAAAGAAGATTATTGATAAGAAACTCCCGAGCAAAGATGAAATTTTTTATATCTTCAAAGATGATAGGGATGAGATTCCCTATGTTTTTCTTGGATGGGCTGCTAACTATATCTCCTATCTTTTTAAGATACCTGTGATTATGCTTAAAAAGAAAGAGGAAAATTATGTCTGTGAAGCGAGGTGTACAGAAGGATTCGACTTAGTCAAGGCCTTTGATTTTGCTCAAGAATCTCTCGATCAATACGGTGGACATATTAGGGCAGCAGGATTTCTAACCCATCATTCAAAAATTGAAAGGTTTATAGAGCTTTTTAGTGACTATGCTAATCAAAACAGAGAGTTTATTGAACAGAAAAGAGTTATTAACATTGATGCGGAGATAGTAGAAGAAGATCTAAATGACTTGCCGGAATTACTGAGTTATTTTGCTCCCTATGGAGAAAACGCACTCGAACCGGTTTTTCTCATCCGTAATTATCGTATTGAAAAATTGTTGGATAATAACTGTCCCATCTCTTTTAAAACTTATGAGATAAATCATCATTACGACATAGTATTTACTTTTAAACCGGACGGTAAGTATCTAATACTCGATTTCAAGGAGAGTATTAACTGACAGTTGTTTAGTTTAATGCATGTCAGTATAATATTTGAACCATTGATATAGATTGTTGGGAGTCGCTAAATGTTTATCAGAAAAGACCTGTGCGATATTTGTGGTAGCTGTGTATCCGTATGTCCAGTTGATGCAATTACTATAGAAGAATTTAATGCTGAGATTGATCAGAATGTCTGTACTGAATGCGGTAATTGTCTCATTATTTGTCCCGCTAAGGCCATCGAACACAAGAGTTAGTTATGACAAATGAAAATCAGTTTGATGTTGTAGTTGTTGGTGCAGGACCTGCCGGTAGTGTTTCGGCAAGGTTTGCTGCAGAGAATGGTCTCTCGGTATTAATGTTGGAACGTGATAGAGAACCGGGAATTCCGGTTCGCTGTGCAGAAGGGATCTCAGGTGGTGGCTTAGAAACCTTTATCAATATCGATAAAAGATGGATAGCAAGTGAGATTACTGCAGCCCGATTATATACTCCGGACGGCAATATGCTGGAGATGAAGTCTGAAGTTAAGGGATATGTTTTAGAACGGCGTATTTTTGATAGTGCACTGTGTGACATAGCATGTAACAAAGGTGTTATCATGAAAACAAAATCCAATGTTACCGGCATGCAAAGAAATAATGATCACACTGTAACGCTGTTTTATAAGTTTCTTGGTGAAGAACGGCAGGTTAAGTGTAGAATTGTAATAGGAGCAGATGGTATTGAATCAAGAGTTGGCAGATGGTTTGGATTGAAAACCAATTTAAAGTTAGAAGATATCTCGACCAGTGTCCAATATACTATTAACAATATAAAAGTTGATAGACATGTGATATCTTTCTTTTTTGGTACAAAGATAGCTCCCGGCGGATATGTCTGGATTTTTCCCAAGTCAGAGACTTCTGCCAATGTTGGAGTAGGAATTGCCGGAAGTTTTGCTTCTCATAAGAGAGCCCAAGAATACTTAGACGAGTTCGTTTGTGCAAAGTTTCCCAATGCTTCTGTTAGTTATATTGTTTATGCAGGTATTCCGATAGCTACGACTTTACCAAATATAATAGCTGACAATCTTATGTTGGTAGGAGATGCTGCTCATCAGGTAAATCCGATTACCGGCGGAGGAATTAAGCAGGCAATGATAGCTGGTAAGATTGCCGGTGAAACTGCTGCTGAAGCGATCCGCAAAGATGATTGTTCGGCTAAAGCCCTTAAACCATATTCTCAAAAGTGGGAGAAAGCACTCGGTTCTAAACATAGGTTCATGTATTCGATCAAAGAAAAAGTTCTTTATGCTTCAGATGAGAGACTGAACAAAATATCCGAAATGTGTAAGAATATGCCTCCTGACCAGTTTACATTAACCGATTTATTCAAACAGGTAATTAAAGGTGATCCAAAGTTAATTGCTGATATGGCAAAAGCTTTTGTGGTCAGCAAGATCAATTTCTGATCTATAATAGGTCATATCTATGGTGATAAGAGATTCGAAAAGTCACGGGAAAAATGCCTGTGATACACTATTAATAGCTTAGTGAGTGTCTAAATGGCCAAAGGACTAATACTTACCCACCGCGAAATTAAAGAACTCTACCGTAAATCAATCCATATAAGTTCTATTGCATTACCTCTTTCTTATCGATATATTCTCGGATACAATAAAATATTAGCTATTTTAATTCTTTTCCCATTTGCCTTTGGTGCTATTATACTCGAGGTGATCAGATTAGAGAATAAATCTTTTAAGCGTGTTTTTTATAAAATTTTCGGCATTATGTTACGAAAACACGAGATGCATGACTTGACCGGTGCCTCCTATTTATTGACTGCAACAGTTTTCTCTATTGCACTTTTCCCCAGAGAGATCGCTTTTGCTGCTTTGTCTTTCCTCTCTTTAGGTGACACTTTAGCTGCGATTTTTGGTATTCGCTATGGTTATCGAAAAATTAAGGGTACTTCAAAGAGCTTAGAGGGATCTATAGCCTGTTTCGCTTCATGTTTTGCTTACGCCCTTATTTTCGGTTTACATCCTACTATGTCCTTAATTGGTGCTTTAGCTGCAACGATATCAGAAATGGTAAATCTACCCATCAACGATAATGTTAAGATGCCTATAATAACAGGTGTTGTAATGTCTTTTGCATCAATAATTATGCCAATAACTCGATAAATGTGAGGATTTGTAATGAAGATATCCTTTGTTATACCTGTTTTAAATGAATCTCAAAGTATAGAACAACTATACAAAGAAATTATTGCTGAAATTAAAGAACATGAATATGAGTTGGTTTTTGTTGATGATGGTAGTAATGATACGAGTTTTGAGATTCTACAAAAATTGGCCGAGAATGATCCCTCACTAAAGATAATTAAGTTAAGACGGAATTTCGGTAAAGCAGCAGCTTTGCAAAGTGGTTTTGCACAAGCATCGGGAGAGATTGTTTTTACTATGGATAGCGATTTACAAGACAATCCACAAGAGATCGGAACGTTTATCAAAAAAATTGAGGATGGTTATGACCTAGTCTCCGGCTGGAAAAAGAAGCGACATGATCCATTTGGAAAAAGACTGGCTTCCCGATTTTTCAATTTTTTTACTGCTCTTTTTTTCAAGATCAAACTACATGACTTTAACTGTGGTTTTAAAGCCTATCGTTTACAAGTTGTCAAGGAGCTCGATATCTACGGTGAGATGCACCGCTATATTCCTGTCTTGGCTGCAGCTAAAGGGTTCAGAGTGACAGAAATTGAAGTCGAACACCGACCAAGACCCTATGGGAAATCTAAATACGGTAAAGAGAGGTTTTTCCGTGGTTTTTTTGATCTACTTACAGTAAAGTTGATTACCAATTATGTCCGTAGTCCTCTTTATCTCTTTGGTGGTTTAGGACTCTTCTTAACATTAGTAGGTGTTCTGATCGGACTCTATCTTTCTTATCTGAAATTCTTTGGCGGGATGCCACTCTACAACAGACCTTTGCTGTTCGTGAGTATCCTGCTTATTATGGTAGGGTTACAGTTTTTCTCTATCGGCTTGATTGGTGAGCTTATTGTCAATCAAAGCAGAAAACAGGGTAAAGAAGATAACATTTCTATTGAAAAGACAAGTAACATCTGACTATAAAAGAGAATCTCAGTTCTCTTAAACGTGTCTAACTATTAAGTTTTTTGATCAATTTTGCAGCCACTAAAAGGTTCTTGACTATATAATCTGGTTTATATATCCAATTATGGCGATTAGTTAAAAAATCACTCTCTCCATCACCGGTCAAGACAAGAATCGTAGTCAGTCCGGCTCTTTTCCCAAACTCAATATCGGTATAGCGATCTCCGATCATAAAAGATTTTTGCACTGAGAATTCATAATCTTTCTGTGCCTGATAAAAAAGACCAAGATTCGGTTTTCTGTCTATGTGAGATACATTGTACGGCTCTACTGTTCCCTCATGAAAATAGGGGGAGATATATATCTTGTCGATTTTTGCTTCATGTTCTGCTAATTGAGACAGCATCTTTGTATGTATTTTTCCTAAGTCATTAAAAGTATAAAATCCTCGAGCAATTCCCGATTGATTGGTGACGATAAGGGTTAAAAATCCCAGGTCATTTAAGATCTTTATTGCTTCACCTGCAAAAGGAAAGATATTAAAATCCTCCGGATGAGTTATATATCCACTGTCCTTATTGATCGTCCCATCACGGTCAAGAAAGACTGCGCCAGAGAATCTTGCAGTTAACACAATGACTATCCTCTTCGATATTCTGTGTGTCTTAGGCGTAAAGTCTCAGGAAGCTGAATATTATAGAACATTACTCGGAAATTCCAGTAATCACCCTGTTTAGACCAATTGATAAGTAATTTCCAACAGGGCATATCTCTACTGATCGATAATGATTGTGAGATCAGTTCGTTTCTTTCCAAGTTGATATAATTATTGTAGTTTATTGACCAGTTGTATGTTAATCTAAAAGAGAGTGAAGAACGGAGATTACTCGTAGAAAAGTTTGTTGCCGTCACCCGCGAATAATCATGATTAAAGGTTAAATCCCAAGGATATCGTTGGCTTAGTTGAGACAGGTCCCGAGCAGTATCTCGTAAGTCTTCTTCCGCTATCTGTTCCGTTCTTGTTTCCGGTTGAAAGGCAGCACCGGTAAAGAAAACGTTTTTTTCTTGAGGAAAATAGTTATAATATGGTCTTTCTCCTGAGATACTTAATGTATTGGATATCCTCCAGTTAAGGATATCGAAACTATAGGCATCTTGACGGGCAGAACCGGTGGTGGAGTATCTGAAGTTGAACCATGGTAGTGAAATTGTGCCGGGACGAAATCCTGCAAAGTGATTAATGTCAGAAAATGCTTTCCCTTCTCTTTCCAGATCATAGGAAATAGTTGAATTCAGAGTGAGTACATCGTTTAAAGCACGGTCTCGATCTGTAAGAGTTTCATGATATTTCATAGACCATTTTTGATCGAGTCCGAAATTAATGGTTCTCCTGCGGTACGAGGAATTTAAACTGATGCCGCTAAAGGAAAAGAAACGTTGATTCTCTGTAAAATCAGGAGAATAATTAAAACCGACTGACGGGGTAACAATATGCCTGATAGTTCTGATCTTGAAATTGGGGAATGAAGCCATTCCATATAAAGGAGCAGAAAGACGGGTATTAGTACCATAATCATGTCCTCTTACCAAGATCTTCCCTTCTCGGTCACGATCAAACCAAACTTCATTTCCGGTCAATGACTGGCTGAAATTCATCCAATTAAAAAAGGTTCTATTGTAGGATAAACCGAGTGTATGCCTAATTCCGGCATTATGTTGGTTGATGTAATTTCCCTCCGGATCTTTAGTATTTTTGTATAGGATATCCGCTAAACTTGGATTTGGATCAGTAATAAATCCGTAGTGAACAGCCCTAAAGCTGTATGAATAACTGAAATGACTCCACCAAGCATCAACGAAACCGGTCTCTTTTCTTGTGAAAAGCTCGTAGACTGGCTTAGAAGGCAAAGAAAAGGAGAGAGTTGGTAATATCAACTGCTTTGTATTGTCTGTTAGTATCTCAGTGTAAGTTGCACCGGAGCTCAAAGTGGTTGAGAAAAAAGGTCTTCTATAGGCAATTGAAGAGGTTACCCGTTCCATCAATCTTTCATCAATAATATCGGAACTTTCCCAGATAGTCCTACTGCTCATAAACTCTAAATTAGCATCGAGTGTAGAGCGGTCAATGAAGTCACTATGATGTCTTCCCCGAATATACCACTCTTGACGCGAACTATAAGGAGAGTCAATTCTATGTTGATAACGAGCTAACAAACTACCGTTAAAATAATATCTTCTAATGTAATTACTCTCTAATCGTGCTTCCCAGCCAGTCCTTTCCCGCCAGTCAAGAGCCGTCGTTACTTCCGCATAATCATCGTAAGCATAATAAAGGGCGATGTTTTCTAAAAATTTTCCATCTACTGAATTATATCCCGGTTCAGGTACTAATATCCCACTTGCCCTCTCTGTTTTTACGGAAAACGTGCCAAAAGGTAACATCAAAATCGGAAAGTGATTCACAAAAAAGATGATCGGTTTGGCGACAATTTTATCTCGATAAAAAAGACGCATCCGTCCTGAATAAATAAAGAAATTCGGGTCTTTTATCTCACAGGTTGTAAAGTATCCATGATCTATGTCATAGACATCTTCACTCACTTTTCGTATTTCTCTACCATAATAGAACCCTTTTTCTAACCTACTAGCACCATTATGTATCACACCATTGGTAGTTGCTATGTCATAACTGACATCTGTGCCAAACAAGACCTGAGTGCCGTCCTGCATCCATGTTTCACCCTTTGTATTCGCCTGATTGTTTGCCAGATCAATTATGATCTCGTTAGCTTTAATATTAGAACTATGATATCTCATTGTAGCATTAGAAGTGAGGATAATCTTTTCATTGATAACATCATAATAGATATCGTCTGCTGAATATAGCAAGGAATCTAGTTCTACAAGTGCTGTTGAAATATCATCGAGTATTACAGGAACATCAAGAGAATCAGGTTCTTGAACATTATCTAATAATTCAATTTCCTCTGCATAGGACAATGATGTTAGTGAAAAAAGCCCTAATATAATTAATAAGCCAACCCTGATCCTCATTCTTAACTGAAAACGACTCCTTAAATGATTACTGTTTTTTATGATAACAGGCTTCATTCCCTTACTATATGTGTCAAGAATTTGCTGATTGATAGTTATTCTCAAACATTAGGAAGTAATATAGTCGGATAGATCCGACTATATTACTTCCTAATGGAAAAAGATATTAAGCTAATGCATAACACAAAGATGATCAGTAACTTAAGGTATCTAATAGATACTATGAGATATTTTCTAAGTAGGGGCAATTCACGAATTGCCTTTTTTTGTTGTAATAGTTATTAAAGGGGTTAAATATTGAAATCCTGCTTCAAATTCCTCAAGAACCTTTGAATGTAAAATTATGATTTGCTGGGCAATTCATGAATTGCCCCCACACGGTTTAATAGGAGTTAATCTTGAAAGAAACTATATGGTTGATCTATGGCTTGATAATGAAAAGAACAGTAGATGACTATAGGGGAATTAATTGATAAATATTGTCCAAAGTTATAGAACAATCACTTAATTTTGAGATCGTTACGGGAGCTACAGGTAGTAGTAAGGCAATTATGAATGCCGTACAAGAAGCATTAGAAAAAGCGGTGATGAAATAGGTTAGTTATTCTTTCTCTTCGTCATCATCAAGGACTGCAAGGATCTCGTCCTTTTCAATGCCGATAATCCAATCGGGACAAAAGATAGTGTCTTCTTTATAGTCCCAGCCATCTACATTTTTCAACCCAAATCTATTAAGCAGGTCTTCTTCCCACATAGAATAATAAATTGTCTCATCCTCAACTTTATAAACCAGAACAGGTTTATTATATTTGCGCAGGTCATACCGCTCTTCACCAAGCAGGTCGAGAAATTCTCGTATTCTACCCCGATCTGTCTCTTTGTGCATCATATAATCACTCTTCCTTAAAAGTTTACCGTATAGGCGAAATCTATGCTGAAAACATTCTGCCGATAATCTTTGTACTTTGCTACATTTGGATTTTCAGAATGAACATCTCGGAGGTAATGTTTATAGTCAAGAATTATGTTTAAATTTCTTACTAAGTATAGATCACAGCCAAGGTTTATACGGTAACGTTTTTCTTCTCTTGTGCTCTGAAAAGGGGCAACTTCCACAGGAAGCTCTGTCTGATAGTATCTGTTTTCTACTCTAAACCCAAAATAGGGTCTGAAATCATAGTTATTAATGAGGTTTATCCTTTTATTACGGAATTGAAGATCATAGATGTTACTTTCATACGCTGGATCTGTTATATGATCACTAATGACAACCTCATCTATATTATAAGAAACATTTGAGGGTTCGAATTGTCTGTAATAATAGAAAAATCTTAGATAGAAAGTAGGAAAAGAACGCCTCCAACCTAATCCATAAGTGGTTGCTACACCATCATATTCGGTGAAAAATTCATTATAGAAATATTCCTCAATTTGGTAATAGAGGAGTGGTGTATCATATCTCGTTAAAGAAAAATAGGAATAGAGACGATAGAGATTCTTCTCATACTCAAATTTTTCATAATCTATCGGTTCACTCGTTTCGGGATCTCGATATCGGTAATCTCTGGCATACAGATCGCCATAGTAACCGTAATAGAGGTTCAGATTAAAACCTTGATAGCTATTAAAGAGCGCTGTTAGAATACTGAAATTGGACTTATCAGAATTGCTCAGATACTGGTAGTAGTTGGCATTGATATAGGGCTCCACGGTTAATTCACCGAAATTGATAGGATATCGTAATCTGAGTGAAGGATTGATGATCAGATCATCAGCAGTCTCAATAAATGATAATATTTGTTCTCCATCATCAAATCTATCTCTGTCATAATCTGAGAGAGAAAAAATATTATCATTATAGCCAAAAGTTAAGCCAAAGGTTGCTCGTAACCCTGTGAGAGATCTTTGAAAAATAGTTGGCTCCAAAAAAGAACCCATATCATATTCAGGATCTGAAGTGAGTGGTATTTCTTCAGGTGTATCCATAAAAAGACGGTATATAAAGTAATGACCTGAACTAGGAATGATACGAACTGTATGTTCACCAACAGGTAGAGAGAATTCTATTCTTCTTCCAATAGAAAGAGCCTGTTCAGGGACTTGTTCCAGCCAATAGGCACCAGTCCTTCTGTTTGGTATAGTGACAGTTTCTATAATAATACCATTAACCTCTATGTCGAATTGTCCCTCAGTTTGGGTTTGATTTATGAGAAATCTACTGAACCCTGTTATTGTATTGGGACCTGTTGCTATGAACTCTAAGGGAGTAGTTGGGCTAGCTGAATAATAGAGGTTTTCACTATCTTCTGATTTGAGAGTGTATTCACTGATAAATACTTGCGGTTCAAAGGCAGCTCTTACTGTCGGAACAGTCCAAACCTCTTCTTCTCTGAAAACTTTAAAATATGCCAATCTATTGGTCGTTGAGATACTGATCGTATGTCTTCCTGGTGCCAGATTTAATAGGATATCTTCCATCACCACAAAATCGCCACTTTCGCTGCGACGAATAACGGTAAAGTTACGAAAGGCATTATTGATTTTAACCTGATAGGTCAGAGCGGGTACATCCTGTCTGACTGCCGATTTAATCATTATTCTTCCACCTTCGATATCAAGAACAAGTTCACGATTTGGTTCTGAACGATAGAAGAACCAACGATTATCGTCTAGTTCAACTATTCGGCGAGTACCATGTTCTTTGAAGTTTATTATCCGCCATTGGGCTTCAATAAATGAATATCCAGTTGTTATTACTACTACCAAGAATAGACACAGAAGTAAGAAAGATTTGAGATTATTGGAGATGTTAGAAAAAATCATATAAGCTCCTGATCTGGATCTATAATATTGGTTGTGAAATGTCTGTCATAGCGATCGAAGATAATTACTACTATCAAACAGAGCAGCAAGATACCTAAACAAATTGCAGCTACAGTCGTATTGTTAACTTCAGAAATGAACACTTTCCCTGTACCTACTTCCGGTAATGGAATTGGATCTACAACCAGTCCATATCGCTCAGCAACTACCTGTGGTCTGAAAATATGGATTATAGGGATATTGCGTCGGGCAAAGAGCATTATTGCCCCGTCTGTAGCAAAAGTACGATCAGCTATTCTATAATTTATACCATCACGAATGAGAGAAGCATTAACAGAAGCTCCGACATTTGCTAACCCACCACCAATATTTACAAAGAGACGGTAGCGTTGTCTATTGGGAATGAGATCATCATAAATCTCCATTCTTTCACGTATATTTCCTTGCAGGTCGTTATTATGGATCAAAATGATCTCATGATGTTCTATGTTTTCAATGATTAAATTTCTACCGTCTAAGGGTAATCCTCTTCCTATATCACTGCCTCCACCAATAGAAGCAGCTACAGAAGAGAAGTTGATCAAGCCCCTTTCTCTTAAAATATTTTCCATGTCGAGCCATGTAAAATCTTCTCTATTTGCTCCAAACATAGAAGAACCAACAGAAGTAATGACAACGGGATTAAGCTCTAATGTGTGCATTGCAGAATATAAAGCGAGATTAAGGCCGGGATTAGCACTTGTCTGTCCCACTGCAATATAATCACCCGGTCGGACACGAGCAGAGAGAAACATATCTACAAAAACAGCGGCAAAATTGGGGTTTAGTCCGGTTAGCTTGTCAGATAAAATACCTCTACTGGTTGTGATTGATGAACCACTAAGCCCTATTAAACCGGTCTGATTCGGATCATTAGTTGTATCAATTATATAACCACGAGCATCAAATTCTTCACGCAGTACTTCCATACAAGCTTTCATGTGCTTCCCTGCTTCAATTTTCTGTTCATAACCTTCTGCTCTGATTTCACTGTAACTGTTTTGAGAGATATAGTAGAGAACAATGCTGATTAGTGCGAGAGCAGCGAGTGACCAGATAGATTTGAGTGTTGGTCTATACATCAAACATTACCTCCCCACCAGATATGACTATCAATATTAATCGAACCAGAACGGCAGCAATGATCATTGTGAACAGTGTTCTGAAAATTCCCTGTCTTTCCATCCAATTAGCAATTAATCCTGGAATGATATATCCGATTGATTGCATCTTTAAATCATAGATAGTTATGTTGACAAAAATTATGTTTCTGGTTGCCCAACCTAAGATAAATCCTATTAAGATAGAGAGTACCATTCTTCTTTTACCGTATAAAAGAGAAAAATTTGATATGATCTTGATGATGATCAGAGTAGCTAAACTTACAGCTATCGTTCCTATTATCAGTGTGGGACGATGAAGATACATTGCAATGTAACCGGGAACAACAATACCACCTGCTGATGCACCCAATAATTCGCTGAAGAGTAAGCTAAGAATAACCCCTAAACCGACAGCAGCTTCAACCACTTATACTCCTCCTTTGGATTTCTTACGGAAATAATTAACTATTTTAGCACCATATTTCTTGGTTCCAGCTATATTACCTATGCCAATGATATGGGATTCTTTGGTTGTTAATGATAAAACTCTATCAAAAATTAGCGAAGGTTCAATTTCTCCTAATACTAATAATTTACCCTTGGGTATTCTGCCATCAAGAGCATAATGCTCTAATTGGTCAGTTCTTTCGCCTGTCAGGATAAAATAATCATAATTCTCTTTGCAGAAGGTGTCAATTAATTGATGCGAACGAGCAAATCTGTCTGCTCGAGTATTTAATACGATCATCTTTTCTTGATCTAATAATGGCGAAGTAATCTTTTCCCAGATATACAAACTAGATTCAGGATCGTTCGCAGCAAAAACATTATAAAAAACGATCTTTTTACCGTCATTTTCTATTGTGTATTTCTGCAAAGCACCGGGGTCAGGATTAGAATGTTGCATACCCTTCAGAGCAACCTTGCGATCAATACCATAATGCTCACAAACTGCTAAAGCTAAGGATAGATTATCGGCATGTTCAATATACTCAAAAGGAGTAAGGTCATTCTGAGTGATCTGCTCGGGGGTAACATGCCTGATCATAGTTCCTCTTTTGTGTGCTATTTGGTTTAGAAGAGGAAATTGTTTTTCTTCAGAAGTAAAGCAAATGCTATGATTGGGTATTGTATTGGCAATTGATCTTGCAACACTCTGGATATTTGAACCCATCAAATCAATGTGATCAAGTCGCACATTGGTTATCACCGATAGAGTTGATTTGACAAACTTTCGTTCTGTTATCCACTGAAAAACAGGATTAACCGCCATACATTCCACTACTATTGCCTTTGGTTGCAAAGAAGCAGCATAACGAAAAACATACTTTTGCTCTATGATGTTAGCAGCAAATAGACGGATTATTGATGATTCTCTTCCGTCTGGTAGAATCAATCTCGGTATAGTTCCTGTTGTCTTGGCTAAAGTTCTTATACCACCGGCTCTTAATCCGGCTGCAATCAGTCGCGTAACACTTGATTTCCCTCTTGTTCCGTTGACATGTATCCGAATGGGAATCATCTTTACATTACGAGTATGACGAAAATACTCAAAGATTAAATTGGTTACAAGTATTAGCGTTGCGATAATCAACACCGTCATATTGTTATGTTATCCTTTATCTCATTTATTTTTATCTTTTTCATACCTAAGTTCTCTATCTGAGCTAAAAAAGATTAAACCGATAATAATCAATGCAAATTCTATGCCAGAATCTGCAAGAATAATTTTGACAATAAATCTAAAGAGCCAGAGATGAGTCAAGTGTAGTTTACATTATATTATAGGAAAACACTGGAAATTAAGCGAGCTATTTTAGATTTTCTTTCATTGAAACAACTGTGATACATCAATAGAGCTAAATAATCTCTAATGTTGAGCATATTGAGATAAACTATTCTGCATCAATAGTAATGTTAGTGTAGAGAGACATCATAGCTAAATCTATACGAAAAGATTTATCAAGGGCAAATCTTAGTTCAGCAAAATCAAAATCATCTCTATTCGACTTCGACGCTGCTAAAAAACCATGCAATTCGATATAATTGTTAACTTTTTTTACTTGCTCTATTCTGAAATAGACAGTCCTTTCTTCCCAGTAATGAGAGAGCATTAAAATCAGATCGGTATAAGAGGTGAATTCGGATATCGTTCTCTCGGGATCTCTAAGAACCAGTATTGTCGGAACGTCAGCAGGTATGAGAAGAAAATTTAGCAGCTTTGTTCCCATTGCTCTGTGCATCGTAATCAACTGGCTTAAGTAAGGAGAGATTATCTCGATCTCTTGTTCATTCAGATCAGTGGTTTTAATAGTATCACCTGTTGAAAGTTTAACAGATTTATTACTATCTATAGTATAATCAGCTATTACCTCGAAAGTAATACCATCTTTAATGTTTCTTTTGATCAGCTGAATATCGGCTGAGATATTTCCGTTAAAAGGAATAGTCTTTAACTCGTAGCTATTCTGGTTCCTACTTAATTGGTGATTAGGAAACTCTTGGGATAAGAAATACTCTGGATTACTGATCTTGTTATATAGCATCTCTCTGCCCCAAATATTGTCTCGATAGGTGTCAATATAATCTCTGATCGGCATATTGCGATCTATAACTATCGGTTGATAAGTATAAGCAGGTATGGGGATTCTGCTACCTGATATCGGTGGTTGAGCATAATATTGTGATGATGGCACTAAGTAGTGTGCTGTACCTCTCTCTTCTTTTAATCTCTCTATGTCTGCTGAATAGTATTCTCTTTTAGTCAAGCTGATCAATGAGTTCGATAGTTCTGTCAAATCGGGGAAAATGATATCTAAAACACCAATCCCGTTCAACTGAGTAGAATATTTATACGACCCTTCATCAATCCTACTAAATGAAAAACTATGCCAAAAAAACCTCTCTCTGTTTATCAAAGCATCTGTGCCGTCATCTAAATCAAACTTTTCTCCGTTAATCTCCAAGGAAATATTCAAGCCAGTAAGCATATCTGTTACAAAAAAGCTCTGATCACTATTGATTCTATATAATAACGGTTCTAAATAGTGGCGAAACTCCATTTCTATTTGCGGAAGATTTGTCTGGACTACATTTGAAGAGATCATTTCACTCAAGGACACAATACTATTATCTTTCAAGCTGCAAGCAATGATTACCCTATCGTTATTCGTGGGATCATTATAAGTGATTTTTATTAGTGTATGAGAAATATTGGCAGGAGAACGGTGGTCAAAACCACTTCTTTTCATCCAAGAAATGTATAATTGATGCTGATAATCATTCTCGAAGTTGCTCCTTTGAGGGACGAAACTTATTAGAGCAAAGGGAGAAAGGAAAAATATCGTTATCAACCCTATGTATAATATCAATCTTTGTTTTAAGAGCATGTGATCACCAATTAGTTATTCCAGTACAGGAAAAACAGCTCTTAAAACAGGTCAATAAAAAAATAATCATAGCACCATCTTGGATTGGAATGTATTTATCTGATAGTGGAAAAATTAAGAAAAAGATTGCTGAATTACCTTTGGGGTGAGATATTACTAATGGTTTTACACATATTTTTGCTAACTCAAGATTTATGATAAATTTAGTCGGGAAAAATGGCTGAAAGTATTATCTGTAAAGGGCAATCTATAAATAGATTGACACAAATCCAACTTTTTTATATGAAGCATCACAGGAGTTTAATATTATGAATATCATAAATCACCGTACCGGATGGATTGAAGTCGTTTGTGGAAGCATGTTTAGTGGTAAAACCGAAGAACTTATCCGACGAGTCAGAAGAGCAGAATATGCCAAACAAAAGGTACAGGTATTTAAACCGGAGATTGATAACCGCTATGATGATAATCATATAGTGTCACATAGTCGGTTAATGATGCCATCAGAAAACATCAACAAAGCTTCAGACTTGATAGAATTAGTAGAAGAAGACACAAAAGTTGTAGCAGTAGACGAAGTACATTTCTTAGATGATAAGATAATTGATATTTGTAATAAACTTGCCGATGACGGGAAAAGAGTAATTCTTGCTGGTCTTGATCAGGATTATTTAGGACGACCATTTGGTCCAATGCCTAATCTCTTGGCTATTGCCGAATATATCACGAAAACTATGGCAATATGCATGCAATGTGGTAATCCGGCTAACAGAACCGAGAGGTTGTCAAAAGAAGAAGAAACAGTTGTTGTTGGAGCAGCTGATATCTATGAAGCACGCTGTCGGAATTGTCATAGGAGAGATTGATGTTATTGGCTCATCTTATTGCACGGTTAGCAAATATATACATAATTATCATAATAGTCAGAGCAATAATGTCATGGTTTGTACAAGATCCACGCAATGAGTTATACAGGATATTAGTGAACATAACAGAACCAGTTTTAGGACCTATTAGGAAAATAATTCCGATTCAGGGGATCGATATTTCTCCTATAATTGCCATATTATTGATTCATTTAGTTATTCGACTCTTGATAGGGGTTTAATGTTAATTCTGAAAAATAAGGAGCAGTAGATGACAAAAGAGAATGATATTAGTTCAGCTGAAATTCTAACCAGGAATTTTTCTACATCTATGTTTGGTTATAAGAAGGGAGAAGTAGAAGCATTTCTGGAGAAAGTTGCCGTTTATATCGAAGAATTAGAAAAGCAACTGGAACAATACTCAAAGCTAAAGGCACCGGTCAAGAAAGAGGAAAAACACGAGGAAGAACTGAAAGTACACGAAGAGTTAATCAGCAAGACACTAATGATGGCTGAGAGAACTAAAGATGACGTGATCAGAAATGCTCATAAAGAAGCGGAGAACATTGTCAAAGAAGCAGATTTAAAAGGTAAGAAAATGCTAGCTGAAGCGAAAAATTTAGTGAGTGTTTTGGAACACCAGATATATAATTTGGAAGAGCAAAAGAGAATGTTCTTACTAAAATTTAAAGCAGAAATGGAAGCTCAGTTGATTAAGATTAATGAAGATGAATTGATGTCTAAAAGTAGATCTTCTCAACCTAAAGACAAAGTAAAGATAGAAACTGATGAAAAATCTGTCGAAGAATCGAAGGGATGATTTATATTAATTGATTATTTAAGGTATAAGTAAATGAAGGAAAGGGAATTCAAGATCAAAGAAGCTGTTGCTTTTATCAGAGCCAGAACCGGATTTCAACCGGAAGGTGGTCTAATATTAGGCACTGGCTTGAGCTCTCTAACTGATAACATACCCAATGGAGTGATCATACCTTATCAAGATATACCTGGTTTCCCCGTTTCGACAGCTCCTTCACATCGTGGACAAATGTGGCTGGGAGAATTTAGAGACAAAAAAATGCTCATTATGCAGGGAAGATTCCACTACTATGAAGGATATTCCATGGAGCAGGTAACTTTTCCGATTAGGGTAATGAATCAACTCGGAGTTAAGTTTTTAATAATTACTAATGCTGCCGGAAGTTTAAATAACGATATGCAGCCGGGTGATTTAGTGCTCTTGGAAGATCATATAAACTTTATGGGAACCAATCCATTGATAGGAGAGCATGATAATTATTATGGTGAGAGATTTCCCAGTCTCAATGAACCATATTCGGACAATCTGAGAAACATAGCATTATCTGTAGCCCATACTGAGGGCATCGTTCTAAAAAAAGGGGTTTATATTGCCGTATCAGGTCCAAGTTTAGAGACAAAAAGTGAATGTAAAACTTTTGCGAACTGGGGTGCCGATGTAGTTGGCATGTCAACAGTTCCGGAAGTTATAGTTGGCACCCAATGTGGGATGCAACTTTTGGGGATCTCTGTGGTAACGAATATGAGCAACCTCTTCCATGGTGAGATTCATAAGCAGGCAGATATAGAAAAAACTGCTCAGGAAGCTTTCAGCAAGATATCCGTCTTAATAGAAAGAATAATAGAAAAGATATAGATCTGATAATTAGGAGTCACAACAATGAAGGTCAAAGAGTTAACTAAAACCAAGTTAAAACAATTTGAAAAACTATTGGAAAAAGAGAAGGAAGAGACATTAAAGATCATTCGAGATATCAATACCTCACAAAGGAAAGGGGTAAAAAATGAAAACGGTGATCTCTCTTCATATTCAACACATCAGGCAGATCAGGGAACTGATGCAGATTCACAGGAGAAAGAAGTTTATATGCTGGAGAACCAGCAGGAGAAACTAAAGGAAATTAATCAAGCCCTTAAGAGAATCTTTGAAAAGAGCTATGGATTATGCGAAATGTGTGGTGATCTCATAGAAGAGGGACGATTGAAGATAGTACCATTTGCAACAATGTGTATAAACTGCAAGACATCAGAGGAAGAGAAAAAGAAGCGAAAAAGATGAAAAAATTCTATTGCTTATGGATAACAATCCTTGTTATCCTACTAGATCAGGCAACTAAACTAAGAGTTAGTCAATCAATGAGCATAGGTCAAAGGATTACCGTCATTGGCGATTTTTTTAGAATTCACTACATAACCAATACGGGTGCTGCTTTTAGTATATCATTGGGAAACGAGAGTCTGGATAGAATCTTTTTTATTACTAGCACAACTATAGCTATCATCATTTTTGCTTACTTACTATCAAAGGAGAAGAGCCGGATTATTCAATGTGGATATGCTTTGATATTGGGTGGAGCAATAGGCAATTTAATCGACCGTATTGCATATGGAGCGGTTATTGACTTTTTTGATTTTAAATTCTTTAGCTTCATTATAGATCGTTGGCCTGTTTTCAATATCGCAGACAGTGCCATAGTTCTTGCAGTAATTTTATTACTATTCGATCTTTTCTTTCCTCAAAAGAGGGAAGAAAAAGCAAAGCAAAATATTAATTTGGAAACAATAGAGGAGAGTCTATGAAACATTCAAGAATAATTATTATCGCATTTCTTGTTCTTGTTACAGGTAGTTGGAGTCTATTTGGGCAAGGACATGAGACTTTCGATAACTTCACTTATACTGGTATTGCTTATGAAGATGGGTCATTCGTTGGTAATAACGGCGTAACATGGAATTATGTCCATGCCCGAAATCAACAGGAATTTCCTATCGATGGAAACGGTATTATGCTCCGTAGATCCGGAGAAGGGAGTACTATTTACTCAGGGAATATTCCCGGTGGTATAGGAAATTTTTCAGTACAGATGAGAAAAGCGCATACATCTACAGGAGTCCGGCAAGTTGAGCTGTTTATAAATGGTGTCTCCAAGGGTACTTCAATTGAATTCGGAGCCCCAAGCGGAGCAGATGATACGATTCACCTGTTTGAAGTAAATGACATCAACATTGAAGGTGATTTCACTCTTGAGATAAGACATATAACCGGTGGCAGTGAGAATAGACAACTTGTCTTAGACAATATCATGTGGTCAGGCTATACAGGGAATGGAGTGCCTACAGTATCAACTCCAACATTCAGCCCTCCCGGAGGCACTTATTATGAGCCGGTATCAGTCACTATCTCGACTTTAACAGAGGGTGCAACGATCCACTATACAACAGACAATTCAACACCAACTGAAGAATCTCCTATTTTCGATCCTCAAAATCCGATCCAATTGTCAGAAAACACGACTTTGAAAGCAAAGGCATTTAAAGAGGAATGGAATCCAAGCATTACTGCTACTGCCAATTATACTTTTATTCAGACTGTAGAAGTTCCGAATATTGCTGCTCTACGAGCAAGCAGTCAAGACGGGACTCTTTATAGAGTAACTGGTGAGGTTATCCTAACTTTTAAACAGAGTTTCAGAAATCAGAAATATATTCAGGATGATACTGCTGCAATTCTTATCGATGATGATTCCGGAGTAATAACAACTGCCTATAATGTTGGTGATGGGATTGTTAACATGACCGGTACATTGGGTTCATTCGGTAATATGATGCAGTTTTCACCAATCTCAGACCCGGGACCTGCGAATTCAACCGGAAATGTCATTGTACCGGAAATTATTACAGCAGCACAATTTTCGGGGAATTATTTCCAATATGATGCTCAATTGTTAACTATCAGAAATGTCACGTTCTTGGGAGCCGATGGTAGTGCTGTCTTTGAGAACGGAGTAGTCTATCAAATAACCGATGGTACAGCAACAATAGATTTTCGTGCTACATTCTACAATGTAGATTATATTGGAACAGTCATACCTCAGGAACCAATTGATCTAACAGGTCTGGCTAATGCTCGAACTACTCCTCCCGAAGGGTTTTTCATTTCAGCAAGAAATATAGCTGACTTTGCTGAGATCATTCCGGAAGATCAGGTTTTGACTCCAATATTATCTCCACCATCCGGACAATATGCTGACCCAATTAATGTTTCGATATTCTGTCCGACAGAGAATGCTTCAATATATTATACAATAGATGATACTACACCTACTCAGAATTCTATACCCTATACAACTCCGATCTATTTAGATGAAACCACGACAATAAAAGTCAGAGCTTTTAAAGAAGGAATGGCTCCGAGTAATATAGTTACTGCTGTTTATCAGGTAGGTTATACAACAATAAGACAAATACGAGAAAACTTCGATTATTACAATGGTAAAACAGTTACTGTTCAAGGAGTCGTTACTGTCGGATCAGGAACAATTCATGCAACACAGCTCCGTGCCTATATACAAGACGAATCGGAACGTGGAATTATGATGTTCGACTATACTGCTGACGGCAATATTCAAAGAGGACACAGATTAGAAGTTACAGGCACTATCGGGATGTATCAGGGTGTGATGCAGTTGACAGACTACACCTATCAGATATTGGCAACTGGTATAAACATCGAACCCTATATTATTGAGTTAAGCCTTGCCGAAGCCCAGAATTATCAGGTTTGGGAAGGAACTATGGCTGAGGTTAGTGGTCGACTCTATGAAAATCCCTACTATGCCGGTGGCGGTTATAATGTAAATATTGAAGATCAGAGCGGTAGAAGATTGACTGTTAGGGTTTGGGACAGCACCGGTATCAATGTGTCTCGATTAGTCCGTGGTGTTCCTATCCGTGCCAGAGGGCCCGTTGGTGTTTATAATAATCAATCTCAGCTTTTACCAGCATATCAAGAAGATATTATCATTGATATTGCCGATCCGGTGATTGATGATATATATTGGTCTCCAGAAAATCCGTACGTCGGGGTTCCCTATGTTGATGATGAAATAACAGTTTTTGCAGTCGTTTTTGACTATGATGGACAGATCGAGAGCGTTGAATTGTCTTACCGTTTAGAATCAGTTGCTACAATTTTAGATACACTGGATATGCAATTTACTTCAAATGATATATACAGGGTTGACATACCTCCGTTAGAAACCTATACAGATTGGGAAGACAATTATATCATATCCATCAAAGCTACCGATAATGACGGTAATATCTCAACTGCCTCCAAGCGTATTCCGGTTGTTAAAAGAAAGCCTATAGTATATAATATTACATTTGGTGACCCTGAACCGGGAGATCCACTTTCGGTAACTGCCTCAATAGTAACGCCATCACTTGACCCTGAGACTGAGATTATCGAAACAAGACTGTTTTATTATCTGAATTATCGTGCTCAGGAGTATCATACCGATTTTGACTCAGTCGGAGTTGATCTATACAGAGGTTTTGTGCCGGGGCAACCACAGGGTACAATAGTTCAGGTTGTTATTTTTGCAGCCGATAGTGATGGTCTATTTACAATGCATAGCGAAGATCTGGATGGTAATGAGTATTTTTATACATATTCCGTATTATCACATCAAGCAATGTTGAAAATACCTCCCACACCATTTAACCCGTGGGATAGTGAGACCATTTCTATCGGATTCTTTTCTGAAGCAGGAAATAAAGCAATTATGAGAATCTACAATGCAGAAGGGAAGCTGATGTTTACCCCGATTAACACAGTTCTGGAAAATGTCCCGAACTCACAGGAAGGGATTCATTACTATCATTGGAACGGTAGGGATCGCAGTAATCATATACTTCCCATTGGATTATATATTTGTCATCTGGAAGTCATAGATCGAAATACCGGTAAGAAGAAAACAGCCAATGCCCCAATTGTTATCGGTTCACCATTAAAATAAGGAAGGAATATAATTATGAAACATATTATAACAATCTTAATTATCAGTGTAGTTTTCCTTACGACTCTTAATGCAGTCTTTGATGATTACGAGCCCTCTGTTAGAGCACGAGGTCTTGGAGGTGCTTTTTATTCACTCTCAGATGATGCCACAGGCATTTTCTATAATCCTGCTGGTTTGATCAAATCTCCGGGTCATTTTACAGGAAGTTATACACGCATCTTCAGTAATGACTTTCAAGTGTTAATGACATCAGCTTTTACTATGCCTTTACCAAAAAGAGCCGGCTCTATCGGTATCGGTTTTCAATCAATGGATGTGCAATATCTAGATGTAAACATGATGTCGGAAAAGGTTATTAATCTGGGACACTCGTTTACTCTTATGAGAGATGTGCATTCCGAGTTTCATTTAGGGTATAGCGGGAGTCTCTATGTTCTGGATATCGATAGATTTGGTAGCGAAACAACTTTTGGTCTCAATTTAGGTGCTTTAGTGATCTTACATCATAGAACTAGACTCGGATTTGCTATCGATAACATTAACAATCCAAGGATTGGAGTTAACAATAAGCATGAGATTCCTCAAAGATTAGCTATGGGCATTACTTATAATCCATATCCCGGCGTTACGACGTCCTTAGATCTGAAAAAACCTTTCGGCGAACCTACTCAAATTCATACAGGTGCAGAGGTAGAAGTACATCCGGTACTGACTTTAAGAGCAGGATTGAGAAATCATCCAGCTAGCTTCTCTTGTGGGGCTTCTTTCGTCGTTCATGACTTTTTAGTCGATTATGCCCTTAATACTCATTCCGTCTTGAGGACTACACATCATTTCGGGATCGGTTACCGGTTTTAAATAAGCAAAGGGGGTCCGAATTATGGGTAATAAAAACAGAGAAGAACCGCAAAGTAAGCCGTTAATTGCAGGTGCTGTTAAGGTTTTATTTGAAGTGATCAAACATTTCATTCATGATTTCGAGATCAATAGAACAGCCAAGAAATTCGAGAAGTATGGTGAGCAGTTTCAGACTATCGACAACATGCTGCTAAAACTAGAAAATAAGCTGCAGGAGTGCCGTAGAGAGATCGAAGAGTTGAAAAACCGTTTACTTTGGAGTAATATCTTACTGATTGGTCTGTTGATTTTGCTGATTGTTCAACTTGTAGTCAGGTAAAAATAGAAAGTTACAAGACCGGAGTTAACTTAATATAATCGTCAAGGAGTTCAAGGGCTCTCTCTTTGAGCCATTTATCCTCGATCATTTGCCAGTTCTTCTTGGAACGGGGATAGTCTAACAAAGCCCTGTAGAAGCTTTTTACAGCAGAGGATCTCTCTCTATTTTTCAGTAATGTTAGCAAATGCTCCTGTATCTCTTCTGTATCTTGCTCCAAGGCAAAATCTTCCATTAATTCCATAATATCCTTCAGCATTGGTTCAATGATGACTAAGTCGTGATTCTCTCCATAAAAACCAGCCATATCCCGCGATGTTTTGATTACTTTCTGTTCCTTTGTATTTAGCAGGAATAGGATATCTTTTTCCGTATTCTTTAGTCCTTGAACGACATCGTTTAATAATTCTTCTGTATAAGCCATTGTTGAACTCCTGATAACAAGTATTTCTCTATCAGATAAACATGGCAATGTTTTTATAGTTATCATTAAAATATATTAAGCAAAAATTGACTTTTTGCTTGACTTATAAATCATTTACAAGTGTACAACTTAAGCAAAGAAAAGCTGAACAGAGACTAATATGACGCTAATAAAACTACTATTTTAGTCAGAAAAAAGTGCTGAAGTTTCTGGAGAGGAACAAATTTCATAAAGGAAGAAATTGAATGACAGGAAATGAGATAAGAAAACAGTTTATTGATTTCTTTAAAGAGAAAGACCATGTTGAGGTTAGATCAGCACCGGTAATTCCCTTTGAAGATCCTACTCTTCTCTTTACAAATGCCGGAATGAATCAGTTTAAAGATATCTTTCTTGGTAAGAAAGCTGCTCAGCACAAGAGAGTTGTCAATAGTCAAAAGTGTATTCGGGCTGGAGGCAAACACAACGATCTGGAAGAGGTGGGGCTGGATGGATATCATCATACTTTCTTCGAAATGCTTGGTAATTGGTCTTTTGGGGATTATTACAAAAAAGAAGCCATAATCTGGGCATGGGAACTGCTAACGAAACTTTGGAAGATACCGGCAGAGAAACTTTATGCAACAGTACACCAAACAGATGATGAGGCATATCGTATCTGGGAAAAAGAAACCGATATAGATAAGACACATATTGAATATCATGGCGATAAAGATAATTTCTGGGAGATGGGGGAGACCGGTCCCTGTGGTCCCTGTTCGGAGATACATATAGATTACGGTGAAGAATTCTGTAACCTAAAAGGTCAAAAAGATCACCAGTGCCGTGTTAACGGTGATTGTCACAGGTTTTTTGAGCTCTGGAATCTCGTGTTTATCCAGTTCTTTCGAGATGAAGAGGGAAAATTAAATCCCTTAGAAAAACAGTTTGTCGATACGGGAGCCGGCTTTGAGAGACTATGTCAGGTCTTACAACATAAAAAATCAAATTACGATACCGATGTCTTTCAATCTATCATCAAAGCTATAATAGATATTTCAGGTAAAAACTATGAACCAGAAGAAGATCAGCAAAGCATCAAGAACATCGAACATAGAGTTATAGCCGATCATATCAGAACTCTCTGTATAGCTATAGCTGACGGGGGATACCCCTCTAATGATGGTAGAGGATATGTCTTACGAAGAATATTGAGGAGAGCTGCTCGTTTTGGCAGATTGTTAGGGTTGAAAAAACCTTTTCTCTATCTACTTACTGACAATGTTATACATATTATGGGAGATACATATCCGGAGCTAAAAGAGAAAGAGGTCTATATAAAAACTGTGATCAAAGCGGAAGAAGAACGCTTCAACGAGACTCTCGATAAAGGTCTGGAAAAATTTGCTGAGATCTGCAAAACTGCCCAGAATAATACTATTACAGGTAAAGATCTGTTTATCCTTTATGATACATTTGGATTTCCTCCCGATCTGACAGAGCTTTTAGCAAGAGAGAAAAATATGCTGGTCGATCAACAGGGGTTTGCCGAAGAAATGGAGAAGCAGCGTCAATTAGCCCGTGAAAGTTCTTCTTTTAAAATGAAGAATGAAGAAGAAAATTGGTCAGAGTTCTCATCCGTCGCTGCTACCGAATTTATGGGATATAAAACCACTTCAACAAAGAGCAGGATCCTCAAATATATCAAATTGCCAGATGGAATGATAAAAATTGTTCTCGATAAAACTCCGTTTTATCATGAGGCAGGAGGACAAGTCGCTGATAAAGGAAAGATTGTTAATAACGATGTAGAGATAGATATCTATGATGTAAAAAAGGAGAATGAGCTCATAGTCCACTATGGTAAGATAGTCAAAGGTGAGATTTCTGATCAAGAATTAGAATCCTCAATTAACATTGAATATCGGCTCAATATCCAGAGAAATCACACGGCTACACACCTATTACATGCTGCTTTGCGTGAGGTGTTCGGTCCTCATATCCAACAGAAAGGGTCTTTGGTAGCTGCAGATCATCTCCGTTTCGATTTTACCCATTTTAAAGCATTAGATGAACGAGAGATCGAAATAGTAGAAAAGATCATCAATCAAAAGGTTAGAGAATGTATTCCACTACATGTTGAATATAAACAGTTCGAAGAAGCTAAAAGAGAGGGAGCAATAGCTCTTTTTGGTGAAAAATACGAAGATCAGGTTCGTGCGGTTAAAATAGGAGATTATTCTCATGAATTATGCGGAGGTACACACATTCGTTGTACCGGTGAAATCGGGCTCATTAAGATAATCTCTGAATCTGCTTCTGCTTCTGGTATCAGGAGAATTGTTGCCATCACCGGCTCTTTTGCAGAAGATTTCGTCAGGAAAATTGAAAAGGAGTTGTCTTACATTGCCGGAGTGTTGAATGTCCCATTGGTACAACTGACAGACAAGGTTATCAAATTATCAGAAGAGCATAAAAAACTAATCAAAGAGAAAGAGAGCAGGCAACAACAGCATGCCGGAAAGGATTTAGATGATATTCTGGCTACTGCTTCTGAAATCAAAGGGATAAAGGTGGTTACGGGTATAGCAGAAGTCTCAAACAGTTCAGCCCTGAGAAATCTGGGAGATGTATTAAAAGAGAAGCTCAAAAGCGGTATTGGTGTCTTAGGAGCAGCTATTGAAAACAAAGCATCTTTTCTGGTTGTTGTGACTTCTGATCTAACCGCAGTTATAAAAGCGGGAGATATTGCAGCTCAATTGGCTGTCTTGGTTGGTGGTAAAGGTGGAGGAAGACCCGATATGGCTATGTCAGGTGGTAAAGATCTACACAAGCTCTCTTCTGCAATAGATGAAGTAGCTAATATCGTTAGTGGAATAGTTAACAAAACTTAAGTATCCCAAGGGAATTAAAAGGTGAAAATACTAATTATTCGTTTGAGTTCGATAGGGGACATTGTTCTGACAGAGCCGGTAGTTCGTTGCTTAAAAGAGTTCTATCCCGATGCTGAGATCGAGTATCTTACTAAAGAACAATACAAACCATTAATTGAGTTTTTTCAAGGTGTAAGTAAAATAATTCCTTATACGAACAATAATCAGACAGCAAATTTATTGAAGGATAAACAATATGATATTTTAATCGACCTGCATGGAAAATACAAAACATGGTGTTTGAAAAATAAGCTGCAAGCAAAAGTCAAAGTTACTTATAATAAACAACATCTGCAGAGACGTTTAATAGTTAAAAAACTGACGAAGAAATCAATAGATTCGACTCTGCAACTATATATGAGCATCTTTTCCAAATTAAAACTTGATGTTTCGGGAAAAGAATATCAGCCCAGCTTAACAATCAATACTGACCGCAAAGATATAAGAGTCAAAATGAAGATTGGTGATGATGAAGAACAGAAAAAAATGGTGGGGATCTTTCCCGGTGCTTTACATCAGACCAAACGGTATCCCATAAAACAGTTTGCAGAGTTTATTGATCTATGTGCACAGGGAAATAAATTTCGCTTTGTTCTCCTCGGTTCTGAAAAAGATTCCCCATTAGCCAGAGAAATTGAGGATCTCTGTCAGGTCAAACCACTCAATTGGTGCAGAAAATTTGAATTAAAACAACTGATAGAGTTCATTTCTATGTTTGATGTTATTATCACCAATGACAGTGGACCCATGCATATGGCAGCTGCCTTGAACAAAAAACAGATCGCTATCTTCGGTGCTACGCACCCTAAACTCGGATTCCGACCATTAAACGACAAAGCCAAGATAATTCAGATCGATCTGTCTTGCCGACCTTGTTCTCTTCACGGTGGGAGTACATGTCCCCGCATTCATTTTAAATGTATGAAGAATATTACCCCGGATATGCTCAAGAAAGCTCTTTTCAGCTTTTATTCCAGTTAAAGATTACTCCATTATTGTTTTAGATATCAAAGGAAAGTAATCTTTCTTTTTACTAATGTCTTACCTTTCAGAGCCAAACGAGTCGGATCTAGCCGACTCGTAGGGTGACCAAAGGTTACTTAGTAGTTCTTAATCTTTAAAATAGTCATCAATTTTCTTCATTTCATCAGTTATTTTGATCTTTTGAGGACATTTTGGGAGGCATTCTCCGCATCTCGTGCATTTATCAGCCCGCATTGCTTCAGGAAGAAAACTGAAGTACTCTTTCTTGTGCCTTTCTTTATCATTGAACATAATTGCCTCGTTATACATACCCAAAACGAAGGGAATTCCTACACCAGCCGGGCAAGGTAGGCAGTAACGGCATTCGGTGCAGGGAATGACAATTCTTTTTATATACTCTCTGCGTGCTTTTTTATAGATCTGCAACTCGTCTTCATCGAGTTCATTAACGTGACATTGATCTACTAAATGTATGTTTTCTTGCAATTGATTCATACTGCTCATCCCGCTCAAGACGATAGTTACTCCCTCAAGATTCCAGAGCCAACGAAGTGCCCTATCGACAGCTTTACGGTCAAATCTGCTCTTTTTCCAGATTTTCTCTACTTCTGCTGGAATAGGAGTAACCAGTTTACCTCCACGCAAAGGTTCCATGGAGATAACGCCCATCCCTTTCTCCATTGCTAGTCTATATCCTCTCAGTCCAGCTTGATAGTGGGTATCAAGATAATTGAGCATGATCTGAGTAAAATCCCAATCGTACGCTTTAGTGATCTTGGCAAAGATAGGATAATGATCGTGAAAGGAGAACCCGGCAAAACGGATCTTTCCATCAGCTTTAGCTCTTTCTAAAAAGTCGATTACACCATGTTTTTGCATTTCTGACCAGCTCTTTTTATTGAGTGAATGTAACAGATAATAATCAATATAATCAGTTTGTAATCTCTCTAATTGCTTGTTCAGATATTCATCCATATCCTCCCGGCTCTTGATCAACCAGCAGGGGAGTTTAGTAGCAACATAAATCTTCTTGCGATCAACCTCTGTTATGAATTTACCCAACAATGGTTCACTCTCTCCATTATGATAAGCCCAGGCACTGTCATAGTAGTTTATTCCCTTTTTATATGCATAGTGGAGCATCTCGAGACTCTTTTCTTCGTCTATTTTCCCTTCAGAATTAGTTGGAAATCTCATACAACCAAAACCTAGTGAAGATATGAAGTCAGGGGAATTTGGCATCTTTCGATATTGCATAGCTCTTCATCCTTATGTAAAATTTGTACAACTTTATAATTTTTTCTTATTGATCAGTCAACAGATTGTTTAGCGAATAAAAAAAATCGCTTAAAAGACAGATTGTAATCAGTTTTTACAGCCGATGTAAAAATAGTTGACAAAAAGAAGGAGGGTGAAAAAAAATAGAACCCATAAATGTTGAGGATATTTGTATGCATAGGGTTATTAATAAGACAATATTACAACATATAGGGCAAAGTGAGATCATTAACGAACTACTGCGCAAGATCGACTTAAAGAGCAGTGAGCTAATTGAAGTAAATGGTGCCTCAGGATCCGGTAAATCCTATCTTTACAAAAAGCTTTGTCAAGAGTTAGATGAAAAAGAGATCAAATATATAAAATACTATCCCTCTGTTTTTGATATCAATCAGTTCAGGAACATCTTTAAGTTGGTTTTCAATTTAACAGATAAAGAATTTGATAGAGTTATCAAACAAGCATCAGAACTAGAAACCGTAGGAAAGTATGATTTCTTTTATCAGCTAACAGAGAAGATGCGAAAGGAAAAGAAGTTACATGATCTGGTACTGTTGATAGACAGCGGAGAAGAAATCGATAGTTACTCCTTGGATTTCATCCAGTATTTTATCCAGTATTCAACGAATCGTCAGATAAAGATAGTAGTATTCTCTACCAAAGAGTTATTTCCCTTTTCAACCAAAGAGAAATTAGAGTTTTTTAATATATCAGATATTTTAGGCATCTTGCAAGAGCTTTTCAATCAGAAAGAGGAAGGACTTCAGTCACAGAGTGAGATCTTATACAACCTTACACAAGGTAATGTTTATATAATCGAGCATATTTTAAATGAGTTCTATAAGAAAGAAAAACCTAAGGATTTTAACTTAACAGGTTATTTAGACAAGAAGATCAATATTCATATGATATATAAAGAGAAATTAGATAGATTAAATAATCAACAAAAGGATTTACTCAAAGCGATTTTCCTGCTTGATAAAAAATCTTCCGAAGAAACACTAAAGCAATTTTTTTCTCAAAAGGGAATAAAAATTGAGATGGCAAAACTGAAAGATCTGAAGAAAGATCTTTTAAAAGAAATAATTATTGAAGATACAGAGAGCTGTTGTTGGATCTTGAAATTGGATTGTTTCAAAGAATACTTTTTTAATCTTGATCGCGAAGAAAAGAAAAGATTCTATCAGTATTTTCATGGTTTTTATACTCAGTACGACAGTGATCAACATAAGTTAATAGAAACTTACCAGATCAAGCAATATCTCTATGATAAAGAGGCGAGGTTGCCCGAAGAGAAAGTTCTCTCCAGTGTCAGTTTTTATTTGGAACAGATTCATGATTATGATAATTTGTTAGATGTGTTGCATATACTGGATAAGATTTTTAAATCGGAAAAAAAGAAGGTAGCTCTTCAACTTAGGATCGGTAGAGTTAATAAGAAACTAAACCGTTACGAAACAGCAGGACAGAATCTTCGGGAAGCATTGCAGATTGCCGGTAAAAACAAAATACCGCTGGAAGAAATCATCTATGAATTAGCCGAAAGTCTCTACAAGATGAATTCATACGTCTATGCTCTGGAAGTTATTAAAAAGTATCAACGATCATTAAATGATAAGTATTGGTTGTGTAAAATCATACTTTTACAGGCAGAGATCAATATCGAGCTTAATAACGATAAAAAGGCAAAAGAATTCACTGACCAGATTTATCAAGAATATGAAAACATCAAAGATGGAGACAAAAAGCAGATTATATTTGCTGAAACTAAAAAGGTTTTAGGAAAAATCTACTATTATACCAGCCAATGGGATAAGGCGGAAGCCGCCTTTAATGAAGCAGAAAAAATATATAGTAATATAAAAGATATTGCCGGTCAAGCAGCGATCAATAATAATCTCGGTATTCTCAAAATGTATAAAGGTGATTGGAAAGAGGCAGAAGAGTATTATCTTAAGAGTCTCAATTTAGAAAAGAAAAGATATAATTTAGACGGTATATCAGTCTGCTATAACAATTTAGGGGGTCTGTGGGAAGATAGGGGAGACTATAAAAAATCGCTCAATTATTTCAACGAAGCTCTCACAATCAAAAAGCTGCTCAGTGACCGTTATAACATCTGCAACATTTATAATAACATCGGAGTGACTTACATGGATAACGGAGAATTTGAGAAAGCTGCTGAAGCTTTTGAAAAAACTCTGGAAATAGCCAAAAACTTTAATTTACTGAAAAACTTGATAGCAGTGCTGAATAATATGGGTGCTCTATACTTCAAGTCTGGGAAATGGGCTAAAGCAGTAGAATGCTACGAGGAAGCTATTGAAAAATCCAACAAGAATAACTTCTTAGAAGGGTTATGCACATCATATAATAATTTGGGTGAGTTATATGAAAAAAGGGGTGAATATGAACTTGCCTATGATCTCTATTTTAAAGCAACCAAGATTATTCCGGAACTTAATGACGAATATCTAAGAGCTGAGATATCTGGAAACATGGGAAGCGTACTCACCAATCTTCATAAATTTAGTGAAGCGTACGGTTATTTGGTAGAGAGTTTGGATTTCTTTAAAGCTCTGAATGCTCACGATAGGATCATTGAAGGGTGCCATAAAATGGCTTACTATTTCATCGTCAGCCGAAATTACGAAAGTGCTTCTTATTATCTGGATCTGGCTTTAGAAAAAGCGGAAGAGATTAACAGTATATTTGAGATAGGGAATACATATTTCCTGAAAGGACAATTAGAGCATAAAGATGCCGAAAAGGCGCAAGAATATTTCGAAAAAGCGATTAAAATATTTGTCGAGACAAAAAATTACTATGAATTAGCTCTTGCTAATTATGAGTTTGCTACGATTCTTTATGAGAACAAGGAATGGCAACAAGCATTAGAGATTTTGAACAATAACAAGAAGATTCTTAAGGAATATGGTGCGATCAGTCTGATTGAAAAGAATGATCTCTTTATCCAGAAAATAGAAAAAACATTCCAACCGGAAATACAAGAGAGTCGCAAGCAAGAATCTTTGCTGATTAAGTTCAACGAAACAACACAAAACTTAAAATCGATAACAAGTTTTGATTCGTTATTAGAATATGCCTTGGATAGCTTTATTGACCTTTCTGAAGCGGATGGGGGTATATTCTGTCTCTATAATAGTCGTGCAAATCCGGAAAGCTGGGAATATAAACTCTTTAATCACTTTTCTAATGACGATAAAGATTATGATAACATGATGAATATTGTTCAAAAAACCTTTATGGAAAATAAGTTTCAAAACTACAAACAACCGCATTTTGCTGCAGACTATAACAATATTGTCGCATTCCCGCTTAGTTTTCATAATCAGGTTTTAGGAGTTATGTTACTCTTTAGTAAGCATGGCTCACACTATTTTTCCGAACAAATCTGTAATCTTCTTAATGCTCTTTCTAATCAAACAGTTGTTATCATAGAAAATTTTCGGCATTCCGCGTTGTCTTTGTCTCACGCTAGTATACGCGAAGAGCTGAGCTCTCCACAGATCTTTACAAATATCATCGGTAAAAGTGAGAAGATGCAGGAGATATTTGATATAATAGAAAAGGTAAAAGATGTTCCAACTACCGTATTGTTAGAAGGAGAGAGTGGGACTGGAAAAGAGCTTATTGCCAAAGCTATTCATTATAACAGTGTTCGACGCAACAAGAAGTTTGTAGCTCAATATTGTGGATCTTTACCTGAAACGCTGTTAGAGAGTGAATTGTTCGGACATGTTAAAGGTTCTTTTACCGGAGCTACTTATGATAAAAAAGGGTTGTTCGAGATAGCCGATGGTGGTACTTTCTTTTTAGATGAAATTGCCGATATTAGTTTATCTACTCAAGCCAAACTTCTGAGATTTCTGCAAGAGGGAGAGATCAAAAGAGTCGGTTCAACTAAAACTCAAACAGTTGATGTTAGAGTTATTTGTGCAACAAATGTTCCTTTGAAAGAAAAGATCGAAAAGGGAGAATTTCGCTTGGATCTCTACTATAGATTGAATGTTATCAAGATCGAAGTACCGAGATTAAGTGAGAGAAAATCGGATATTCCACTTTTAGCGATCCATTTCCTCGATAAATATAACAAAAAAATGGTTAAGAATATCAAAGGCATAACCGACGAAGCAATGAAATACTTCATGGATTGTGATTGGCCAGGCAATATTCGACAACTGGAGAATGAAATAGAACGCGCAGTTACTTTGGTAGAAAATGATGCCTATATTAAACCATCGGATCTGTCGGAAGATATTTTCCGCCATACTATAACAGAAGAATCTATGAGTTTTAATGAAAATGCTGCTTTAAAAGATGCTATAGAAGATCTTGAGAGAAGCATGATCTTGAAAGCGCTACAGCGTAATGCTTGGAATCAAACCCAGACAGCTAAGGAGCTCGGCTTAAGTCGACAGGGCTTGATCAAGAAGATTAAACGCTATGACCTTGAAAAATAATAAATTTTGGAAATCTTTTGCATTTGTCGCTCTTGATATTGAAACAACCGGTTTAGATCCTCAAAACTGTGAAATCATTGAAATAGGTGCTGTTAGATTTAAAGAGGGCAAAGAAGCAGAAGAATTTTCTGTTCTGATTAAACCTACACAAGAAGTACCAACCTTTATTAAACAGTTGACCGGTATTAAAGAGAGTGATCTGGAAAACGGTGTCAACATCAAGAAGGCACTGACAGAGCTTCTCGAGTTCATACAAAAAGATCCCATTATTTGCCATAATTCAGGTTTTGATCTAACCTTCATACAGAATAATCTTACAATGCATCTAATGCCATCATTGACCAACTCTTCATTTGATACTTTGGAGGTTAGCAGAATTTATCTCCCCTTTATCAGAAATCATAAACTAGAAACTGTAGCCGATGCCTTACAAATAAAACCACCTAATAAATATCACCGTGCACTCAATGACGCTTTAATAACTGGTAATGTCTTTATCAGATTAACTGAATTCATAATTGAAAACATGCCGTTTGAAGTAAATACAGCTTTGTTAGAGCTTGCTGAATACGCAGAACAAGATGCTGATTTAGAAAGATTTTTCAAAAAAATAGTCGAACATCAGAGACAATTCGCCCTGATAGATAGAAAATCAGATGATTATTATCGACTCTATCAATCTCCTTATGCAAAAACGCTCGGATTTACACAATCACACAATCTGATCAGAACCGAAAACTGGTACCAGGAGAAAGAAGCCGAAAAACTTTCCGGTAATCAGCTATCAACTATGGATTTCACCTCAAGTGATTCGACAGAACCAAATCCTATAGAAGATTATAAGAAAATGAAGAGCGAAGAATCTATAGTGAATTTAAGTTTTCAACCAGATGGTTTTTTTGCTCATAAGTTTCCGGAATATGAGTATCGGGAAGGGCAAGTAGAGATGGCACATGCTATCGACAATGCTCTCAATAATGATGAATTTCTGATTATTGAAGCAGGGACTGGAATCGGTAAAACTCTTGCCTATCTTGTTACAGCGCTACATTTTGCTATCAAGAAATCACGTAAAGTAAATATCTCGACAAATACCAAGAACTTGCAGGAACAGCTGTTTTATAAAGATTTACCAATTATTAAACAATGCGTTCCGGTGCCTTTTCAAGCGGTAATTCTCAAAGGACGTGAAAATTATCTCTGTTACCGTAAATGGAAAGAGACTCATACGGGATATCGTAAACTAGTAACACCTTACGAAGCTGGTGCTTTGCTTAATCTGGTCGTTTGGCAGAAATATACGCGTTCTGGTGATATTTCAGAAAACAGTTCTTTTGTTAGAGAATCAGAGACCGATATCAGACGTCAATATTCGTCAATTTGGAGGAAAATTTCTTCTGAAAGATATTTCTGTTCCGGAAGAAAATGTGCTGATTACAATCAGTGCTATTATATGGGTATTCGTCAAAAAGCAGAAAAATCAAGTCTTGTTGTAACAAATCATTCTTTATTACTAACCGATCTGAGTTTTGACAGATTTAACAACGACGAAGAGAATTATCTCATTATTGATGAAGCTCATAATCTACCCGAGATGGCTTCCAGCTATCTGGGAATATCAATATCTTACACTGATATAACTAACTACATTCACCAATTGGCAAATATCAATGTTCGAAGAAATCTCCAAGCGGGAATTTTGCCCAATTTAAAGGGAGCAATTCAAAAGAGTGTTATCGATGATAAGAAGAAAACAATTTTCCATAGTGACATAGACCGTTTGATCTTGTCTCTGGAAGATCCTAAACAATTTGGTGCTGATTATTTTAGAACTATTGGCGAAAGAGTTGGTAAACAGGGTAGTTTTGGTAAACAGAGAGTTAAACAACAAGAAGATAACTTATTGAGCGGAATAGAACAACTCATAGAGTATTTAACAATTATACAAAAGGGATTGTTTAATCTATCACAGTTTCTTTCACAGATCAATCAGAGTCAGATAGCTGATCATGATGAACATCAGGAAAAGTTATCCGGTGCTTTGGAGAAAGTGAAAGACATCATTGAAGCATTAAAAATCTTAAAAGAACCTGATTTTGATAACTTTGCTCTCTGGTTGAGTAGTTTTACTACCTCTGAACCAAACTTTCCTTCCGGGGTTATCAATTATGCACCTTTGGATGTCTCAAGTTATCTGCAAAAGATACTCTATAATAGAATGAACTCACTTATATTTACTTCAGCAACTCTTGCCTTAAGAAATAATTTCAAGTTCTTCACAATGAGAATGGGTCTCCCATTTGACGAAGAAAAGGTTATTAGAGAATCTATTATTCCTTCACCATTTGATTACAATAAACAAACTCTTGTTCTAGCGGCTAGTTACTTACCAATACCGTCCGATGAATACTTTACACCTCAAAGCATAGAGCTACTCAAAATGGCTATAGATAGTGCCAAAGTCGGTTCCATGGTTCTCTTCACGTCTTATAAAGACCTTAACACAGTTTATGAACAAATCAGTGAAGATCTATACAAGAAAGATATTCTCCTTTTGGCTCAAGGTAGAGGATATAGTCGGACAGTTACTTTAAATGAATTTAGGGATCATGGTAGAGCTGTATTGCTTGGAACAAGCTCATTTTGGGAAGGTGTCGATGTTCCCGGAGAATCTTTATCACTTTTGATTCTTTATAAATTACCGTTCCAAGTTCCTTCGGAGCCTATTATAGAAGCTTATTATGAAAAACTCAGGAAGGAAGGTAAAGATCCTTTTATGTATTCGACTTTACCGAATGCCATGCTGCGTTTTAGACAAGGATTCGGAAGATTGATCCGAAATAAGAGGGACAGAGGAGTTGTTCTAATAGCCGATAGTAGAGTTATTAACAAGTTCTATGGAGGATATTTTCGAGAGATAATTCCAACAAAGATATATAGTGCCGAGACACCGATAGAGATTTGTGATCTTGTTTCTAGCTGGTTTAGTAAATAACTTACCTGTTACTTAATCCTTTTGTTTACGCAATTGTGCTTAAATAATAAACGCTTTACTAAGATTGAACCCCTATAACCGAATATTGAATCTAAAAAACTCTTTTTAAGTTGACAGTGATAAAGAAATTCTCAAGATTGCCAGCAAATAGCTAATAGAAAAAGGAGAAACGGGAGACTGGATCAGTATGGGTAAATTAACACCCTTTCTTTACTTGTTACCGGCATTGATTATAATAATGCTGTTTCGCTTTATACCGATAGTTCTATCTTTCTTAATAAGTTTTTTTGAATGGACAATAACCGGTCCTGCTGGTTTTGTTGGATTGGAGAATTATCAGCTGTTACTTATTGATGCAGAATTCTGGCAATCAATGCTCAATACATTTTATTTAGTTATTTTCGTTGTTCCTTCAACGATAATCCTCTCTCTTCTTTTTGCTGCTCTATTGAATACTATATCATTCATCAGGGGTCTTTTTCGTACCGTATATTTTATCCCTACCGTTACTTCATTGGTAGCTGTCTCGATTGTATGGAGAATCATCTTTAATCAACAGAGTGGACTGGCGAATTTCTTACTCCAAAAGATAGGGATTGCTCCACTTGGCTGGTTGGCAGAAAGTACCGGCATATTTCAACTATTCTTTCAAAACTTTGGTATAAATTTACCTGATTCATTGGGAGGTCCATCTCTGGCTCTCTTTGCAATAATAATTGTTACTGTATGGAAAAGTGTCGGGTACAATGTCATTATTTATCTGGCAGGACTTCAAAACATTCCGAAAGTATATTATGAAGCAGCAGAGATAGATGGAGCCAGTAAGATAAGACAATTTTTCAAGATCACTTTGCCACTGATATCTCCAACAACATTTTATGTCTTGATCATGACTACTATAGTAACTTTTCAGGTTTTCTCTCAAGTATATTTAATGACTGGACCACCCATTGGAGGACCTTTGGGGACTACGAAAGTCATTGTGTATTATATATTTGAGCAGGGTTTTGGTGAAGCACAGAATCTAAGTTATGCCAGTGCTATAGCTTTAGTTCTGTTCGCGATAATTCTGACTTTGACTTTGATCCAGAAGAAATTGGAAAAATATGTGCATTATTAAGAACTTTATAGTGAGATGAGATAATGACTTTATTCGGCAAATTCATAGCATATTTTCTATTAGTATTATTTGGTCTGGCAATGGTTATTCCTTTTGTCTGGATGATGACAACAGCAGTACGTTCACAGATAGAGTTTAATAAGGGTAATGTCGGATTTATTCCCATAGATAACTTCACTCTCTATGTTGATGGAGATCAAGAGACTATTATCAGTATAGTACAAACTGTAGGTGATAGTTCTTATGTTCACTTCTTCAACGAACTCGGAGAAATTGAGCGTGCTTATGCCAAGATACCGAATGATAAGATTGAAGAGAGAAGAGAGTTTCGCATACACTGGTCGAATTTTATTAATGCTTGGAACAGAGTTCCTTTTGCCCGTTATTTTTTCAATACTATTTTAGTGGCTCTTTGTACTGTTTTTGGGATTTTAATTACATCGTCACTTGCTGCGTATGCCTTTGCCCGTATGCGGTTTAAGGGGAATAATTTGCTGTTTAGTTTCTTTATCAGTATGATGATGGTACCTCAACCGATCTATCTTATCCCCTCATACGTACTGTTGAATTATTTAGGTTGGATAGATACCTACTATGCCCTTATAGTGCCTTGGCTAGCTCATATTTTCACTATCTTCCTACTCAGGCAACACTTTAAAGCAATACCACAGGAATTGTTTGATGCAGCGGAGATTGACGGTTGCAGTCGTTTTGGTATACTTTGGCGTATTGTCTTACCAATTTCAAAACCAATATTGGTTACTTCGTCAATATTTGCTTTTATCACTAGTTGGAACAGCTTTATGTGGCCTTTGGTTATGATCAATTCTGAGGAGTTACGAGTATTACAGGTAGGATTGAGTTATTTCTCGCAAGAATCTTCGACCCTAACAACTCTTCTAATGGCTGCCTCTACTTTCAGTATTATGCCGTTGGTGATTCTCTTCTTGATAGCTCAACGTCAAATTATCGGTAGTTATGCAACAGCTGGATTAAAAGAGGGATAAAGAAAAAGTCATCGGTACGAGGAGTAATAAGTTTTCAATAATTCTGTATCAGAACGAGACTGTTGTTATTTTTTACACCATATGTTCCAATTCAAAGATACGATCTCTCAGTTCAGCAGCATCTTCGAATCTTAATTGTTCAGCAGCAGCTTTCATCTCTTTTTTTAACAGAGTTATGATCTCTTCCTTAGATTCCAGATTTAGATATTGCTCGAAATTAGATCTCTTCTTTTGAGGTTCATATTCTTGATAACCTTCTGCAACCGTAGTCGATTCCATGATCTCTTCTATACTTTTCAGTATAGAAGCGGGAGTAATATTATGTTCTTTATTATAAGCTAACTGTTTTTCACGACGTCTATTGGTCTCCTCAATAGCAGTTTTAATAGCGGGAGTAACCTTATCAGCATAGAAGATCACTTTGCCACTTATGTTTCTTGCTGCCCTTCCGGAGGTCTGGATCAGAGATCTTGCTGACCTTAAGAAACCAGTTTTATCCGCATCAAGAATTGCGACTAAAGAAACTTCGGGCAGATCGAGTCCTTCACGAAGCAGATTTATTCCAACAAGAACATCATACTCTCCAAGTCGTAGTTCTCTGATCAATTTAGATCTCTTAATCGTCTCGACTTCACTATGTAGGTATCTTACTCTAACTCCTGCTTCTTTTAAATAATCGGTTAGATCTTCAGCCATTCTTTTTGTAAGGGTTGTAACAAGTATTTTACCGCCCAAACCATTGTCTTCATCTCGATCATTTACTCTGAGCCGAATCTCTTCTAACAAGTCGTCAACTTGGGTTGCTAATGGTTTAATTACGATCTGTGGATCAGGTAAACCTGTAGGTCTAATAATCTGTTCCACAAAGACACCATATGTCTTTTCCAATTCATAATCACCGGGAGTGGCTGAAACGAAGATTACTTGATTAAGTAATTGATCAAATTCATAAAAAGTTAGTGGGCGGTTATCATAAGCAGAAGGAAGACGAAACCCATAATCTACAAGATTTCTCTTTCTTGATACATCTCCACCATACATAGCATTTATTTGCGGAATGGTTGCATGAGACTCATCAATTATAACGAGATAGTCTTCGGGGAAGTAATTCATTAAACAGAAGGGTGGTGAACCGGCAGGTACTCCACTAAGATGCCGAGAATAGTTTTCAATCCCCGAGCAATAATTCAACTCTTTTAACATATCAATATCATAGAGTGTGCGTTGTTCTATTCTTTGGGCTTCTATAAGCTTATTTTGACTAATGAAAATCCTTATTTGCTCATCTAATTCCTGTTTGATCGATTCTATTGCTCTTTCAAGTTTTTCCTGTGTCGTAATGAAGTGCTTTGCGGGATATACAGAGTAATTATCGACTACTTCCAAAATCTTATTATCGATAGGATTTATTCTAGTAATTCTTTCTATAACATTATCAAAGAACTCGATCCTGATAGAGTGTTCCATATAAGCAGGATAGATCTCTACTACATCACCGAGCACTCTGAATGTCCCTCTTTCAAAAGCTATATCATTTCTACCGTAGTGTATAGTTATCAACCTTTCTAATAGATCCTGTCTTTCTATAACATCACCTGTTTTGAGTGATATTAGCGCTTCTTTATAATCTTGAGGAATTCCCAAACCATAGATACAGGAGACACTTGCCACTATAATTGTATCTCTGCGTTCCATCAAAGACATAGTAGCCCTAAGGCGAAGTTTATCTATTTGTTCGTTGATATCAGTATCCTTCTCGATATACAGATCTTTAGTAGGGACATAAGCTTCCGGTTGATAATAATCATAATAACTGATGAAGTACTCAACGGCATTCTCGGGAAACAACTGCTTGAATTCTCCATAGAGCTGAGCAGCCAGAGTTTTATTATGAGAAATGATTAATGTAGGTTTGTTTATTTTGGCAATGACATTAGCTATAGTAAATGTTTTTCCGGAGCCCGTTACACCTAACAGTACCTGATATTTGCGATTCTCCTTTAAACTGGTTAAGAGTTCTTCTATAGCTTCAGGTTGATCTCCTGTCGGTTGATATTTTGAAAAGAGTTTGAAATCACTCATTAATCAGTTTCTCTCTTAATTTCTGATGCGGAAGAAGTTAATATTTAACTTCATAAAATAATCACCTTGAGTCAAATCACTCAAGTTGATGCGTAATTTTCCCCAATCACTGAGCGAAAGAATCTCAATATCACTTAAATAGTATTGATCAAAGATATCATAATAATCTTCGTAAGGGATCATTTCAAAAAAATTATTAAAGGGCTTTGTAAGGAAATCAAGATTAAAGAAAGAACTACGAATAATTCTTGTCTCAAAATGATAGAACTTATAACTCTCTTGATAATTAAAGGTCATAAAATCGTAAAAAATACTGCTTTTAACAAATTGGTCGTAACTATCATGATAATTCTTTTGTAAGTATCGTTCTAATTGACGTTTGGTTAGATCTTCAAAATAAACCTCATTATTGATCTCAATGGTTGCATACACAAAGGGGCAAATTACAAGCACGATCAAACATTGAAGAACTATTATCTTTATCAACTTTGGTTTTATTAACATATTTTTCTATCTCGCAATCCTAGTAATCAATATATACTATCAATACTACATCATATTAGAACCAGTATTTTCTTTAAACATTTCATACTAATAGGGGCAATTCTTTGTAAAGCTTTTTGTTTGATAATTTTTATCCACTTTATTGATTAAAATACTTAATATGCGACCATCAAGTCAAAATCCTTTTCTGATGTGTCTATTAACTAATCAAAATGAGATTTTATTTTCGGAAAAAACTTGACGTTTTTTCCTCTGCATTTTTATAGGTCTCGTACAAAAAATTGTGAGGTGTAAAAATGCCACGAGGAAGACCAAGAAAAACAACTACCGAGTTTGATGAATCAAAAGCAGTTCGCTTGACATTCAGACTCGATGAAGACACAGTAGCTATGTTCAAGACAGTTGCTGCTATTAAGAGATTAAAATTAGAAGAATTAGGGAAAGAAGCAATTGACGACTTGATTAAGAAGTATGTCCCTCTTCTCCAGAATCTCCAGTCTAAAATAGGCTAATTACTTAAAAAGTATTATTATAGCCCGTCTTGTTAAGGCGGGTTTTTTCTCAAGTATTTCTCCATCATACTTTTGATTCAAACCCTCTCCATGTAATTTCCCAGTATATATCTTGCTTAAATAATATCATTCGATTTAGAAACCAATCAATTCTGATAAAAAACTTGCTTAAAAACTTAGTTCTTAAAAATATTACATGATTTGATTAATCGCTGTATAGGAGTGTCTATGAGTACTAATAATGAAAAGATTGAGCAGCTCTTAGAGAGAGAAAAAAAGATTTTGGAAATGGGTGGTGCTGATAAAATTCAAGCACAGCATGATAAAGGAAAGCTTTCAGCCCGAGAAAGAATTAATCTACTATTTGATGAAGGGTCTTTTCGTGAAATAGATATGTTTGTCAAGCATCGCTGCAATAATTTTGGTATGCCAAAGATAGAAATCCCGGCTGACGGAGTGATCACTGGGCATGGTTTAGTGAATGGCAGACCGATCTTTGCTTATGCGCAGGATTTTACGTCCCGTGGTGGTTCTTTGGGAGAAAAGCATGCTCAGAAGATAGTCAAGATAATGGATTTAGCTCTCAAAGCGGGAGTTCCTGTTGTTGGTATGAATGACTCCGGTGGTGCCAGAGTAGAGGAGGGAGTGGATTCTCTGTATGGCTATGGTAATATCTTTTTCCGTAATTCCAGAGCATCGGGTGTTATTCCTCAAATATCAGTGATTATGGGACCTTGTGCCGGTGGTGCTGTCTATTCACCAGCCATGACCGATTTTGTCTTTATGGTAAAACATACCAGCTATATGTTCATTACTGGTCCTGAAGTTATTAAAACGGTAACAGGCGAAGATACGAACTTCGAGGATTTAGGTGGAGCAATGGCGCATAACACTAAAAGTGGAAACGCCCATTTTGCTTGTGAGGATGATGCTGACACAATAGAGCAGGTAAAAAATCTTTTAAGCTATCTCCCCAGCAATAACATGGAAGATCCTCTAATGATAAAGTGCAGTGACGATCCTCATCGCTTGTGTCCGGAATTAGATTCTCTTATACCGGATAACCCCAAAACCGGTTATGATATGAAGGATGTTATCCATTCTATCGTGGATGACGGTATCTTTTTTGAACCACATCAGTATTATGCAACTAATGTAATCATTGGTTTTGCCCGTTTGAATGGCAGAGTGGTCGGTATTGTAGCTAATCAACCGCTTGTATTAGCTGGTTGTCTCGATATTGACGCTTCTGATAAGGCATCTCGTTTTGTAAGAGTTTGTGATGCTTTCAATATACCACTACTAACCCTGGTCGATGTTCCCGGATACCTTCCCGGAACACATCAGGAATGGGGTGGTATAATCAGACATGGAGCTAAATTACTCTGGTGTTATTCAGAAGCAACAGTACCCAAACTGACGATAGTAACCCGCAAGAATTATGGTGGTTCTTATATTGCTATGAGTTCTCAACATCTGGGAGCTGATATGGTCTTTGCTTGGCCTACTGCGGAAATAGCTGTTATGGGAGCACAGGGTGCGGCGAATATTATATCCAGCTATCGTAAAGAGATCAAAGAGGCAGAAGATCCCGCTAAAAAGCGTCAGGAAAAGATCCAAGAATATGAGGAAGCGTTTAATAATCCATATATAGCTGCCGAAAGAGGATACATAGATGCAGTCATTCGTCCTTCCGAAACCAGAGCACGCATAATAGATGCCTTGGAAGTTATGATATATAAAAGCGAGTCACTGCCACCTAAGAAGCACGGCAATTTACCCGTATAGGAGTTACATATGGATCAAGATAAGAAGAAAAAAGCAGCAGTTGCAGGAGTTATGTATTATCTACAGGAAGAGAAAGAAAGAAGTTCTGCGACAATTGATAGAGAATTAACAAATCAACCGACTAATTGGTCTGCATATAGTAGGCAGATGACGATGATCAATCGGGATAGATTTCAAAGAAGAATAGTAAAAAGATAAAATATATTTGTGGAGGTTTCATGAATCAAGAGGAGATTAAGAAATTTAACTTCGATAAACATAATGCTGTTACGATGACAGATATGAAATATAAAAAGGATAGACCCCAAGCTCCAAATCCTATCAAAATACAGGATCTAACATTTAGGGATGGACATCAATCGATCTTCGCAACACGAGGTAGAACGGAAGATATGTTGCCGGTTGCAGAATTGATAGATCAGGTAGGTTTCTATTCCATGGAAGTCTGGGGAGGAGCTACTTTTGATACCATGCATCGTTTTCTGGGAGAAGATCCTTGGGAGAGGATCAGAACCCTCAAGAAACATATTAAAAATACCCCTTTCTCTATGTTACTCCGCGGTCAGAATCTTGTTGGATACCGTAATTATGCCGATGATATAGTTGAAGCTTTTGTCCAACGTGCCTGTGATAATGGTATTGATATTTTTCGTGTCTTTGATGCTCTTAATGACTTTCGAAATTTTGAGACTGCACTAAAAATAATCAAGAAGAACGGTAAACATTTTCAAGGGACGATTTGTTATTCTTTAACCGAATATAGAATGGGTGGAGAAATCTATAATATTGATTATTATCTGCAGAAAGGTAAACAATTAGAAGAAATGGGTGCAGAAACCGTCTGTATCAAAGATATGGCGGGATTGATCTCACCATATGATGCCTATAATCTTGTGAAAGCACTCAAAGCTCATTTGAACGTTCCTATTCATCTTCATACTCATTTTACTTCCGGTATGGGTGATCTGGCAATATTCAAAGCTATAGAAGCTGGTGTCGATCTTGTCGATACTTGCTTAGCACCTTATGCTTATCGAACTTCTCATCCTGCTGTTGAGCCGATTGTTGTCTCTCTATACGGTACTTCCAGAGATACAGGTTTCGATATCGAACTCTTAGCTGAGATTGACCGACAGTTAGAAAAAGTAACTCCTAAATATCGCTGTTTCCTAGATGACACGAAAATGTCGATCATTGATACAAATGTTATATTACATCAAACTCCCGGTGGTATGCTTTCCAATCTTGTCAATCAACTGCGCCAGATGAATGCTTTAGATAAGCTTGATGAAGTGTTCGAGATTCTTCCGGAGGTCAGAAAAGATCTGGGGCAGGTTCCCTTGGTAACTCCAACGAGTCAGATCGTCGGTATTCAAGCAGTCAATAACGTCCTGTTTGATTCATACCGAGGTGAATATAAGAATATCACAGAACAGGTAAAAGATCTTTGTTATGGTCTCTATGGCGCAACTCCCGCTCCAATAAATCCTGAAGTACAGAAAAGGGCACTAAAAGACTATCCACGAGGTGAAAAACCGATTTCTGTTCGTCCCGGTGATGTATTGGAACCTGAACTACCCAAAGTTGAAAAAGAGGTTGAGGGATTAGCAAAAGATCTGGATGACGTTTTGATAGTAGCACTCTATCCAGTAACAGGTAAAAAATTCCTTAAGTGGAAATACGGATTGGAAGAGATACCTGCTGAAGTCAAACCTCGTACTGATGAAGATTGCCAAAGGGAACAAGAATTGATCAAGAAAGCATTAGCAGGGGAATTAGTAGAAAAGTCAAAGAAAGAAACTATTCAAAAACCGGAAAACCTCAGAAGTTTTAATGTCTTTGTTGACGATGAATATTTTAAAGTTGAAGTAGAAGTTGATCAACATCATCCTGTTAAGGTTTCAGCCAATCCAGGCACTATAGCAACTCCTAAAACTGCTCCTGTAGTTAAGAGACCTGCTCCGACACCTGCTAAACCGCAGGCAAAACCAGCCCAACCGGCTAAAGATGAAGTTCATGCCGATGTAGGTGAAGATGAAATCGTTGCTCCTATTCCCGGAATGGTGGTTGAGTATAAAGTTCAAGTCGGAGATACAGTTAAAGCAGGAGATACAGTTGTTGTTCTGGAAGCAATGAAGATGTATAATAACCTTACTGCTCACAGTGACGGTATAGTGAAACTCATTACCAAGAATGCCGGAGATAATGCGGGTAAAGACGAAGTTCTCTGTATCATAGAAAAGATATAATAAACAGATCGGAAGACCATACAGCCTGGATCTTCATCAAAACAATTAAGATTGAAAAATACTACTTGACGAAGATACCGACTTTTTTTTGCTGTATTCGTTCTTAGTTAATATTCCGGAATAGCTCAGCGGTAGAGCGGGTGGCTGTTAACCACTAGGTCGGGGGTTCGAATCCCTCTTCCGGAGCCATATTAAAGCCCTCTTAAAGAGGGCTTTTTTGTTTTGGTTCAACTTGTTTTATCTCTGATTATCAAATATTTAACATTAGGTCAACCTTTAGGCATCCTACGAGTCGGATAGGGCCGACTCGTAGGGTGCCTAATGAATGAAGGGAGGCAACGTTGATAAAGAATTAGCTACAACGAGTGGTATAGTATGAAAGCAATAATGAAGAAAATGAAATCTGCGAGAGTTGTTACCAGTTGTAGGAGTTTGTCCTATTTTATAGCAAGTGTAACCTTTGGTACGCATTTGTTTAGTTTATGAAGTTCATCACGGAGGGTTTGTCTTAACTCTATCGCAGGTTGCAAACAGTAATGGTTGAATTCAGCAAGTGTAAGTTGTTGATGTGGGAATAAAAGTTTATAGTAGGCTGTAGCCATTTTGAGAATCGCTTTTTGGTCTTTCATATCTTCTGATCCGTTCAACCGAATATTTTGCTTAACACAGTTAGAGTAATACTTGTGTCTTCTGAGCTCGTGAAGTAATTCGGCAAAGATATAACCCTTAAGACCGATATATTCGGATGGTGTATCATGGATTGGAGTAGGAAGATGCCAATCTTGAATAACACCATCGAATAGTTCTATTAACTCGGTTTTCTGAAGAAATGGAGGGAGTTCTTGGAAGCAGCTCATATCGTAATTAACCGGGATATTATGCTCATCTAAACTAATGTCTGTTGATAACACTAAATTTGTATTGGCAGTGGTCTCAGAACTACCGTCAAAGAATTTGCCTATTTTAAGATATGTAATCAACTTAGTAAGGAGTTTTCCGCTATCATCATCTTTAATATGTTTTGTATTATCAATCATAATTGTATCATAGCGTTTTAAGAGTCCTGAGACAAAAATCTTTGGGTTATAGAAGAGAGTTTCATGCGAGATTCTGGGTCCTTGAGTAACACTTGCATAATGTGAGAACCGATCCATCTTCAAAGATCTATCTTTTGTTGATGACAACTCAATTAAATTGATACTTGGTTCTAATAAAGGGATTAGTCTTGATAGCAGTATTAACTTTTGTTGTTCTTCATTATCAACGGGATTTATCCCCATTGAAGAAATAAGTAAATCTATCCATTCAGTGATATTGAAAAATTTACGATACTCAATAAAGGCAATTAGATCTACTGGTTTTGTTTTGTATGGTTGAAAGTTAAGCATCCAGACTTGTCCTTCGCCCGATTTGTCTGGTGAAGGAACATAAAAAAGTTCACCAATTCCCCAGACCCCTTGTTTGAGAAGATTTTCATTGTCTTGAACAATCTTTGCTATCACTCCGGCATAATTGAGGTTTAAAAATGGTATCCGTAGGTACTTTTCGTCATTATTATTGTTTACTGCAACAGAATAATTATCTAATAGGTTTACTACTTCAAAACTAAGAAATTTTTGTTTGAGTTCACCTCTTTGTGACTTGTGGGGTACATGATTCTCAATAAAACCGTTTATTTGATCCCGAATAATATCTGTTAGTTCTGTGCCTTCCTTCATGAAATCTGCAATAATCGATTCGGCAACAAAACGGGGTATCTCTCTTTCCGTAAAAGCTGTTTGCTGAAAGATTGCCTTGTTAGTAATCAGGTCAGGATAATATTCACTTGCTTTAAATTCGAATGATAACATATTTATCTACAATCCTTAAAGTAAATCAATGCTCTCAATAGATCCAACATCATTTTTTCTTTTTTCATTTTTGAACATGTTGGTAATGAAGATACATTGAGGAAAAAGTCAATAAATATTTGAAATTATATCGTAATTATTGATTTTTTATTCTATAATCGTCCGCCATTTTTGCCTCAATAAAAGTTCAGCCTCTCACAGTATTATTGTCGCAGGGATATGTGTAAGAAGAGAATTCTTGACGAGGAAACTAAATTAGTAGATAGAGTTACATTAGTAAATCAGGTTTAACGATATGAAAGATAAGATAGATCTTTACAGGCAATATCTGAAATCTACGGGTGCATCAGAGCATACTGTAAGAGCATATGTCAGTGATATAGAGCAGTTTTTTGGTTATGTATCTAAGTACTTTGAAGGTGAAGTAGTCATACCTGAAGTGATAACAAAGTTAATGATGCGTGACTATCTGAGGGAATTGAGTGTTACTAAACGCTGTAATAAAACCCTTTCGCGTAAAATGACAGCAATTAATAATTTCTTTATTTTTGCTGTAAGACAAGGTATTTTAACACATAATCCGCTGACAGGGATGTCAATGCCTAAGACAGAATCTTATATTCCTACATATTTTACCGAAAAGGAGATGGAAACTCTCTTAAATATACCTGACACTACAAGTAAATTTGGGAAAAGGAATAGAGCTATAATGGAATTGATGTATTCCAGCGGATTACGTATCTCAGAAATAGCCGGTTGCCAGCGAAAAGATATTGATCTGAAAAAAGGTATGATAAGGGTCTTGGGGAAAGGGAATAAAATAAGGTTAGTACCGATTGGCAAAATAGCTAAGGAACATTTGGAAGAATATGAAAAGATAAGGTATAAGTTTTTATCCAAATATAGTGATGAATCCTTGTTTCTCTCTAAAAGCGGGAAACCTCTACATCCAGATGAAATTAGAGCTATTTTGGATAGATATATTAGATTAGTAGCTCGTACAAAGGGATATACTCCTCACACAATAAGACATTCCTTTGCAACGCATTTGCTTTCCAGAGGTGCTGACCTAAGAGCCATCCAAGAGATGCTCGGGCATAGTAACCTTTCAACGACAGAGAAATATACCCATATTTCTCATACAGATCTATTGAAAATCTATAAACAGGCGCATCCGAGGAGTAAAGATTAACTTTGAGTCATCCAACTTAATGTTCTTCTTTAATACAAAGGTATAACGAATGTATCCATGTTTTGAACAGGTGTTTAGGAATCAAGCTTATACCTTTTAACAATTAAGAAAACCCTAATCAATTTTAGCATATGATTAAAAAAGGTTATCTGATAAAATAGACTTGACAAGCGAGAATATATCAATGAAAGATAAAGAAGAATTCTTCCTGTGTGAAGCAGTAAGGAATAAAATTAGGTTTGAGGAGATTTTTCATAATGATCGACCCGTGCACATTGAGATAGGATGTGGGCGAGGAGAGTTCATTGTCGAAATAGCTCTTTTAGAACCTGATAGAAATTTCCTAGGTCTAGAACTGAAGCATAAAAGAATTGTTACAATGCTAAAAAAGTTAGATATGGAAAAACATTCTAATGTTAGATTGATGAAAGTGAAAGTTGATGAAGAGTTTCTAAAAATGATAGAATCCGGATCTGTTGAGAGGATTTATATCTTTCATCCTGATCCATGGCCGAAAAGGAAACATTTTAAAAACCGTCTCATTCAAAATGGATTTTTGGTGAGTCTGTTTAAGATATTACAGGATGAGGGAGAGGTCCTTGTAACTACGGATCATGAGGAATATATGAAATGGATAGTCAAACACTTCAGGGATAATGACCGATTTACGTCTTTTTATCCGGAAGGATTTAGTAGAGAACCGTTTGATGGCCATATTGAGACTCATTTTGAACAAAAACTAAAGAAAAAGGGCTATCCTCCATACTATATGCGATTTATCAAGAGGTAATAAAGATGATCAAGAGACAAGAATTAAAGAAGATTTACGAAGAAAGCCATAAAATAGCAGAAGAGCATTTATCACCCTATGCTTGCAGAAATAGAGAAGCATATAGGTTAAGAGAAGAAACGCGAACAAGATTAAGGACAGATTTTGTGCTCGATAGAGACCGAATCCTCTATAGTGGCTCGTATCGACGTTATCAAGGTAAAACACAGGTCTTTTCATTTTCTAATATGTTCGATGAAGAGATGACTAACAGGAGTCTGCATACAACTTATGTTTCACAAATATCTCGTACAATCGGCAAGTTATTGAGATTAAATGAAGATCTGATCGAAGCTATTGCTTTGGGGCATGATTTAGGACACCCTCCGTTTGGGCATGATGGAGAGAAGGCATTGAACGATTGCTGCCTAAAATACGGCATAGGAGAGTTCCATCATAATATCGAAAGTCTTCACATCGTAGATTATATAGCGAGACGTGGTAACGGGCTTAATCTAACCTTTCAGGTTCGAGATGGAATTCTTTCTCATGACGGTGAAGTACATAATACGAGATTATATCCCAAAAGAACAAAAAAAGAGCAAGATCTGCAAAATTATATCCAAGTAGTAAATAGAGGAAACAAAGTAGAAAATTGGATGCCGGCTAATTTGGAGGGTTGCGTAGTAAGAATAACCGATACAGTTGCCTATATAGGGCAGGATATTGAGGATGCGATTAGATTTAATATATTGAAACGAGAAGAGTTGCCTGAAGATTGTGCTAAATATCTAGGCAATAGGAATAGTGATATTGTTGATACTTTGATAAAGAGCGTTGTTCAAAATAGTTACGAAAAAGATTATGTTTCCTTTGATGAGGAGACTTCTCACTATCTGGAAAAACTGAAGAAATTCAATTATGAGAGAATCTATCATAATGACAATGTCAAAGCGTATAATGATATGATTGAAAGATCTATGGCGCTCCTCTTTGAAAAATATATGGTTGATATTGAGAAGGAGAACAGGGATTCAAAGGTATTCAAACATTTTTTAGACAACAAAAGTGAAGAGTATTTACAGCATTTCTCGCCTCCAGAACAAGTGAGAGATTTTATAGCAACAATGACCGACAGGTATTTTAACGAAGAAGCGAAGGATTATTTGATCCCTTGGAAGTAGTTAATATTGTTTGTCGAGTCAAAGAAGGGGCAGAAAAGTCTTAAGAAAAATAAACGAAAGATATAAACAATAATTGAGGAGATCAATATGGATTCACAAGAGTTAATTAGAGAAATTGAGAGTTTAGTAGAGAAATTACAGGAAATTCGGAGGTATCTTTGATATAAAGGGAATATCTCACAATATTTCTCAATTAGAAATAAAAACCAATGAACCCGGATTCTGGTCAGATCAAAAAGCTGCAAAAACCATTACTAAGGAGTTAACCCTTCTACGTGAGAAGATAGAAAAAGATAATGAATTACAGAAAATCATCAGTGATCTGGAAACCTATCAACTACTTATAGAAGAAGAAGATAACGAGGAATTTCTTAACGAAGCAATATCTAAGTATAAAGAGTACAAAAATATAAGCAAGAAAATAGAAATTGAATTTATTTTGAATGAGCCAGATGATAGCAATGATGCTATCTTGACAATTCATCCCGGAGCTGGTGGCACAGAATCTCAAGATTGGGCAGAGATGTTGATGAGAATGTATCGTCGTTGGGCAGACAATAAAGGTTTCAAGGTTTCTATAGATGATCTGCTTCCCGGAGAAGAGGCAGGGATAAAGAGTGTAACAATGGAGATCAGTGGATCTTATGTTTATGGTTTTTTAAAGTGTGAGTCTGGAGTTCATAGATTAGTTCGTATTTCACCTTTTAATGCACAGGGAAAACGACAGACCTCCTTTGCTTCAATATTTGTTTATCCCATTGTTGAAGATGAGATAGAGGTAGAGATTAGCCCTAACGACTTAAAGATTGATACCTACAGGGCTAGTGGGGCAGGAGGTCAGCATGTTAATACTACTGACTCTGCTGTCAGAATAACACACTTACCGACCGGGATCATTGTACAATGCCAAAAAGAGAGATCTCAGATTAAAAATCGTGAGACAGCAATGAGATTACTTCGCTCTCGGCTTTATAAATATTACGAAGAGATTCAAGATCAGGAAAAGGAAGCAGTAGAAAAGCAAAAAACAGATATCGGATGGGGAAATCAGATCCGTTCATATGTTTTTCATCCGTATCAGATGGTTAAAGATCATCGTACTGATTATGAAACAGGAAATTTGAGTGCAGTAATGGAGGGTGATCTAGACGGTTTTATTTATGAGTTTCTCAAGAATAAAGCACTTGAAAGAAAGTAATAGAGACAAAAAGTTTACGGGTTAGATTTTATAAGGAAGTGGGTATGGAAAAATACAAAGAGTTGTTGGCTTTAGTGAATCAAGATAAACTACCAGAGCATATCGGGATTATAATGGACGGCAATGGGAGATGGGCTAGACGTCATAACACTACTCGCTTGAATGGTCACAAACATGGGGCAAATGCAGTCCGAGAAGTGGTAGAATCTAGTGTAGAGATTGGGTTGCATTATCTGACTATTTATGCCTTCTCAACAGAGAACTGGCGACGTCCCAAAACGGAAGTGCATGGATTACTGAAACTGATTATGGATACACTTCTAAAAGAGATAGATGAACTAGCAAAAAACAATATTGTAGTCCGTTTTATCGGGAGTAAGAAGGGATTGGATGAAAAGTATTACCACAAGATAACTAGAACCTGTAAAAAGAGTTGGGATAATACAGGTTTAAATCTTAATGTAGCAATGAACTACGGTGGCAGGCAAGAGTTAGTAGAGATGGCTCAGAAGATGCTCAAAGATCATCAAAAAGGTCTTCTCAAAGAGGAAGAGATAGATGATAAACTGCTGCGGAAATATCTCTATACCGGTGATATGCCCGATCCCGATCTATTGATAAGAACTAGTGGTGAGCTACGGCTTTCCAACTTTCTCATTTGGCAATCTGCCTATGCTGAGTTATGGTTCACTGAAACACTTTGGCCTGATTTTAACCGAGTAGAATTCATTAAGGCAATATTAGATTATCAGAAAAGAAAAAGAAGATTTGGAGCGTCAGAATAATGATAGTCCTGAAAAGAATCATAGTAGCAGTTATTTTTATCCCCCTGATTTTAGTAGCGTTGTTGAGGGGAGATATTCCTCTTATGATTATGCTATCAATCTTTACTGTTGTTGGGCTTTATGAATTAAGGCAGCTTTTTAAACAGAAATACGGGGTGATACCATGTTGCGTTATACCACTCGGTTTGATTTTTCTCTGGTTGGTATTGTTTTTTGGGCAGGAAGGTATTATAATCTCATTTCTTGCTATACTGCTCATTATTGCCGCCTATGACATTTTTGCCAACAGAATTGAAGGTGCAACCAATAGATTGGCTTTAGCTACCTTTGCCATTGTTTATCAACCATTACTCTACTCTTTTGTCTATAGACTTCGAGGTCTTGAAAATGGTGAATATCTGGTCATTTCATTAATAATACTGATCTGGACTACAGATACATTTGCCTATTTTCTGGGTATGGCATTCGGGAAGCATAGGGGGCTTCTAAAAGCCAGTCCTAAAAAATCAATCGAAGGTTTTATCTTTGGAATAATTTTTGCCTTTGTTGGTGCTTATATCTTACACCTTCTTTTCAGGGAATTCGTTACTATGAGGATTATGTTCTTGGCTGCTATATCAGCCGGGATTTTTGGGCAATTTGGTGATTTACTGGAATCTTTGATTAAAAGAGATGTAGGTGTAAAAGATAGTTCAAATATTATCCCCGGTCATGGTGGAGTATTGGATCGATTTGACAGCTTTGTTATTGCAGCTCCCGCTTTTTATATCCTCTATTCAATCTTTGTTTAAATGGTAGTCTGATAAATAGAGCAGTATGATTAATAACTCCATTTCAGTTAGTTACCCTAATAAAAAGCATCTTCAAACCTTAGGTCTATTATTGCTTTGCTTCTTTTTCTATCCAGGATTAACTGATAACTTTCAGGGGAATTTATATGCTGAGATTATCAACAAATATCCTTTAGATTCTATCTATCATAGACAGGAAGATATATTGCCATCATTATGGGAGTTAGTTGATATAAATCCGGAATTTGTCCATTGGGAAGTGATTGGCCACAGCAGTAATGAAAAACTCCCTATTTATGCATTTATGATATCTAATCCAAATACTGGTTCAGAGTTTAGCAAACCATCGGTACTTTTCCATGGACAGCATCATTCTGAAGAACCGATCGGCGTTGAAATAATCTTCTTTTTGAGTAGGTACTTTCTATCAGAATACGGTAAAGACAACTTTATAACCTTTCTGTTAGATAATTATAATTTATGGTTTGTACCCACAATGAATCCTGAAGGATTTAGGATAGTAAATCAAGGGTATTATCGGTTGAAAAGAAAGAATAACACTGATACCAATATGAATGGAGTTTTCGAAATTGATCGAGATGGAGTTGATTTGAATCGCAACTATCCCTTTAACTGGGAAGAAGACGAAATGGATGATCCGGAAAGTCCTTATTTTAAAGGATACGAACCAGTGTCACAATCAGAAGTCAGAGCAATGATAGATTTTTACAAACAAAAACGTTTCCAATTAGCTTTTTTCTATCATAGTTCTGCTTCCGGAACATACTCGGAAAGGATCTTTTTCCCATGGAGATGGGGTGAAGAAATGTCTCCCGATTACTACGAGATGCTTTATCTTGCTGAAATTTTAGCTCAGAATTTGCCTCGAACCTACACCAGAGGGAATTATAATGTTCATAGATTTAATACTTCTAGAACTGGTTTTGCACGAGATTATATTTATTCAGAACATGGAACTTTAGCCATGTTAATTGAAGTTGGCGGGAATTCACCTTATGGAGAGGGAGTCGTTAATCCTCCCAATAATGTTCTGCAAGAGATTAAAAGAAAGCATACAAGGGCAATGTTAAGGCTTCTTCAAGAGTATGATAAGAATCTTCTCATTGGTAAAGTGAAGGGATATTACGAATTACCTCTTAGCAATACTGAAATTATATTCGGATCTAAACAAAATCCCTATAAGAAAAATCTTTTAACTAACCAGAGAGGTTACTTTTTCTACTATCTAAAACCATCTGAAACACCTTTCAACATCTTAATAAACAACTTGGAATTCTTGATTCTCAAAGAAGAAGATCAGCGAATTGAGTATTCCTTCTATATTGATACGGAAAAAGAGCTTCCCGTGTTTAAAGAAAGAGTCAATAATGGTGAAGCAATCATAATGACCAATCCTGTGTTTCAGTACTTTCCACCTTTGAGGATTGAGAATAATCAAGATGATAATGACGGTCCAATAAGATCTTTATACCTTACACTCTCAAAGGGTTTGTCCCTTTTATATCGGCAAGAAATGATAATCGAAATTGATGGAGAGTTCAATTTTCCTTGGATACCTACAAACCTTACGGACAAAGGTTTCTTAACGATCCAATCTTATGAAAGAAATCGATTCTTAGATAATGACAATGATAAACTGGAAAATAAGATAATCTTTCTACAAGATAAAAACGAAATATTGACTTATGCAAGCGACTATAATCCTCTAAATTCTTGGTACTTACATCCGGAAACAATGATTGGTATCGACTATAGTCTTTATCCTGCAGGAAATAATGATTATCTGATCAAGGAAGTTCGAATAGCCGGTAATGAAAATTTTCGTTCTGATAATTTAGAGTTGATTTTGTATGCAGCAGCAGACAAAATTTATCAGACAAGAAGTTTTAGCAATGGTGATGATTTTATAAATTTTTCTGTTCCTGATGTACCATTGCCGGATAATCTCTTTCTTGTAATTGCTAATAGGGGATATCAACCTTTTTCGATCTACAAAGAGAGAGGTTATTCAGTTAGTTCTAAAAGAATGTTTGTCCATTATTTCGAGTGGCAGACTTTAAATATAGAAGATCTAGCAATCGAAATTCATCTAATAAAGGATTGAGATAAGTTAAAAAGCAGATGATCGTTACATCTAATCTGATAGCGTAAAGGGAGTATATAATGAAGGTTAGAACTATGATGATAACTATCATAATGATAGGATTGAAGATAAATTTTTTGTCCGCTTTAACAGAAAATATAGCTAATTCTACCCGTTTCTTTGAACTGAGTATGATGAAACCTCAGATCAAAAATGAAGTATATTTGTTTAACTTGCAGGAAGAACCGAATGAAGATGCATTGATTGAGAAATATGAATTTCCAGAAGGAAGTTTTAGTTTTGTTCTTTATGGTCTTGAGTCTTTTAAGGAAGCTCTCTCACATTTTCTAACTGATAGAGAACGACAAAAGAGCTTTTTAGAGTATTCTGTTGTTGATAACAGTATATCAGGGAGATTACAGATTAGTCTTATTGCCGGTGTTGATTATCACACAGATTTTAAGGAACAATATCTTCATCTCTATCGAGGTGTTCAAGTCAGGGGAAATATTTATAATCGCTTAGTTTTATGGGGTAATTGGTGGGCAGGTAGGTTCCAGGGTGATTTGGATTATGCAGAAGCAAATTCTCCTTTGATTAAAGGATTTTATAAGAGTCATCATCTTCATCCACCCTACACTCATCTCAATAAGATTTCCGGTAATATCACATATCTATTTAATTTCGGTAAAGTAGCTATCGGGAGGGGGACTCACTTAGTAGGTGATAATATTAGCGGGAGTATTGTGTTAAATGATGCTGTTAACGACTATGGCTATTTCAGTACTGAAATTTATTTTGGTAAACTATCTCTCTCATTTCTACATGCTACATTGATACCAGATGGTCTTAGCGATTTTGGTGATTTTGACTATCAAGATAAGTACTTGGTAATGCACCATTTGAACTATCAACCACGCCCACAACTCGATTTTTACTTTGGAGAACAAATCATCTATGCTAACAGAAGCATCGATCCAAGTTATCTTCTTCCTCATACATTCTATCGTATTACAGAACATAATCTTCAAGATCGGGATAATGTTCTTATTTATGCCGGAATGCAATGGACGATCAGGAATTTATTAACTCTTTATGGAAGTATCTCCCTCGATGAATTAAGAAAGAGCGAAATTTTTGGTGATTGGTGGGGTAATAAATATGCTATACAGGGAGGAATATCTTGGTTATATGGCGAAGGACTTATTGTAAAGGATAATGAACCGATTAGGACTACTGTGGAGTTTACTGCAATTCGTCCTTGGATGTATACTCATCAAACTGCACTGACTACGTTTTCTCACGATGGTTTTGGTTTAGGGTTTCCTGAAGGGAGTAATTTACTGCAGGTAGCAGGAGAAGTCAGTTTGCCTTTGATCGCCTCATTAAAACTAAATCAATTTCTTTCCTATACGAAACAGGGTAGTGTCGGTAATGATTTTTCTATTAATTACAATGACCGCCCCTCTGATACTGCTAAATGGTTGGAAGGTGACAAATCAGAACGATGGTTAAACCGTAGTGTTCTTAGCTGGAATATGCTAACACATCACAAGTTCCGGATCGGGCTGGAACTTTTGAAAGTAGATCAAAATGATTGGCAACAGAATCTGATATTTGGTTATCAAGCGATGTACTAAGCGAACAGAAAAAAGAAATAATGAGTTTGGTGATATTAGTTTTCTCCGCTTTTCTTCTGCTTGGTTGTATTGGTATTATACTTAATAAAAGAGGCAGGCAATATGATTTGAAAACGATCTCAGTTGCGATTGTGGCTCGTAATGAAGAAAAAAATCTCCCATTTACCTTGAGATCCATTGATAAGTTAAAATATCCCAAAGAGTTTTATGAGATAATCCTTGTTGATGATTGTTCCTCAGACAGCACATTGCAGTTGTTTGAGCAATTTGCCAGTGTTAGGGATAATGTCTTCGTAGTAAAGTTAAGAAAAGAAGAGAAGACATTACTCGGGAAAAAAGAGGGGCTGCAAAAAGCTTTGGAATTAGCGCGTAAGGAGATTTTTCTATTAACTGACGCTGATTGTATTTTTTCGCAAAATTGGCTAAATGATGTATCAAGTTTCTGGGAAAATAATACAAAAATGGTTGTTGGATACGCACCGGAAGATTATTCAGGTATTTTAAAAGAAGCAACCTTAAGAAAGAAGTTTGTTTTTTTACTAAGACGATTCTCTCAGATTGCTACGGGAGGTGTTTTTGCCGCTACTATTGGATTGAGAAAACCATTTAGTTGTTACGGTAGAAATCTGGCTATATCGAAGGAGATGCTGTTAAAAGCTGGTGGTTACAAGAATTTGACTGGTTCTCAAGCCGGAGATGACAAGCAAATTCTTAATCTTATGAACAAACAGCCAGGTCAAATAAGATACTCTCCAATAAAAAATGTTATAACTTATCCTGAACTAAAAAACTACAAAGACCAACAGAAGAGGAGATTCGGCAAACTCCATATGTCCTCAAAACTATACTTAATCTTAACAGTATTAGTTATCGGGTTCTTTATCTATCTACCAATAAGACTATTTGTCTTTAAAGACTTGTTAAGTTTTTTTGTTTTCTATTTCTCTGCTCTTCTCGTCTGGAGTGTAAATCTTTTTAAACACAGTGAGAGGTTTTGCTTGCTCGATCTTGTTTTTATTCTGATCTATCCTTATCAGGTGATCTATTATACTGTTCTCGGTACAAAAGGTGATTGGCAATGGAAAAGTTAAAAAAAGAAAAACAAACCTCTAAACACTATTTAGAAAACACTAAAACCGGATCTTCTGCTAGCTCCAACAATAAGTTGTTTAATAGAAAAATACTGTTTCTGTTCAAAGTAATCATAACAACAATAATTTTATGGTTAATTTTCCGTAAAATAGATTTTAACGAGGTATTTCTTGCTGCTTCAGGAATTAGCTTAACAATTTTCATGCTTTTAATATTAATATCTATAATTAAGTTTGTGACTCAATACAAGAACTGGGAGTCCTGTCTGAAAATAACTACGGAATACCAACCTGCAAAAAATGAGATCTTAAAATCTCATTTTATCGGACAAGCATTACGTTTTTTAATACCTGGTGGTCACGCAACCTTTGCCAAAGTATATTTTGTTACTAACAAGAAGAGAGCTACCCTTTTTTCGATAGGGATAGAAAGATTTATGCAAACATGGACAAACCTATGGTTTGCCTCTTTTGCCGGCTTTTTTTATTTCAAGCAGTTTCCTTTCTATATGAGATTAGGGGGTGTTGTAATAATAACTCTTATACCGGTTGCTGTTTATTGGTCGTCAAGAGCTTTGAAAATGGAGTCTTGGAAAGATTATTTTAGTCAATATATCAGAATAGTGCCGGTGATCACTCTCAGGCAAATCTTGTTTGTCTTTCTCACGGTATTTCAATATTTTCTAATAATAAATCAGTTTTATACAATTAGCTTAGTTAAACTATTAATAAGCGTACCTCTAATATTAATAGCCAACATAATCCCGATTACTTATGCAGGTCTCGGTTTGAGAGAAACCTTTGCCATTTATTTGTTGAGAGATTTTGATATTCAACCGGAGATCGCAGTAACTGCTTCTTTGATTATTTTTCTGATCAATTCAGTTTTACCGGCAATAGTAGGTCTGTTTTTTATACTAACAACAAAAAAACAAAACTATTGATAACAAATCCACAACTAATCAGATAATTAGTCCAGAAGGAGATATATGTCAGCATAATTTGCTGAAGTAAAGAGTATCGATAAAGATTTTATCACATATAGTGTTTGAGCAAGCTTCTAAAGAGATAAAATTGAGCGTTCTGTTCTAGAATTTGAAAATCTCACATCCCCCCGAAATTTTAGTTTTAGATTGCTCGAAAGACTTACTATTAGTGGCAAGTAACTGATTTTGAAAGTTGAAAAAGTATTTGAACAGCTCAAGTTCAGATTATTGTATGGCATAGAAAGAATGGTATTTTAATAACCACTTATCTATTATGGAGATACACCATTCATTAAATATATAATTTTGATAAACGTTAATAATAATGAGTATATATTATGATTTTACTTTACAAAAAAGAATGGCTCCTATTATCTGCTCGTTAAAACAGAAAAGGAGCCACACATGATTAATACGACTCAAACTAAAACCAAAGAAATCTTGCAAGTAAAATTTTTAAGATATTTCAGAAGATACCGCGAAATACGGACTGTTCCTGAATATAAATTTCTTGAAACTATTTGCTTAGGTATTCTAAAGAGTTGTTCTGTAATCAATCATCGAATTGCTCAAAAGCTTTTTGAGACCATTACAGTAAAGAAGACATGTGAACGCTTTACCAGACATTTAAACAAGGAGAACTTATCTAATATCCTTCAGAAAATAACAATGAAGAAACAGTGTCGGGGGATCGATAACGATACAGGTATTATAATAGATGACAGTGATATTATCAAAAGTAAGGCAAAGAAGATGGAAGGATTAAAGAAAGTAAGAGACGGCAGTACAGGACGGTATGATCAATCCGGTTATAATCTTTTGAATATCATAGCCTTTCAGGATAACGGGGAAGGATATGAGATCAAGCCAATAAGTTCTGATTTAATATCCCGTGATCTTGAAATGGACAGTATCTCTCAAACCCTGGAAGATAGGTTGGTAGACATAGCCATCACTGTTAATGGGAAAGGAGTATATATAGGTGATAGGGGATTAGATACTAGAAAGTTCTTCTCTTTTTTAAAACAACACGGACTAAATTTTATTGTCAGATTAACCGGCAAACGAAGTTTAATAGTTGATGGTAATGAACTGAAATTTATAGAAGTAGCAAAGTCAGTCAAGTTTACACACTGGTTCAAATTAAAGGGATCAAACCGTCAGATAAGATGCGGGATCAAGAGGGTAGAGTTGCGAACAGATCCCCACCCTAAGAAAAATCCAGAAACAATAGAGGCATGGTTGATTATATGTCGCTTTATCTCCGATGAGAAAAATAAATCAGGATTTTTCTATTTCCTATGTGACTTCCCTAATCAACCTCATTTATCGAAACCGGCAATTATGGAGAAAGTAGTAAAGATGTATGGAATCCGTTGGAAGATAGAAGAGGTACACAAGCAAGTTAAACAAGATTACGGCTGGGAACCGAGGAAAGGTCTTCTTCGTGGCTGCTTCCGAGCTCGGCGAAGCCAAAAGATACAGTTAACTTCATACACCAGACTGAAGACCATGAACCAGATTCTATTGATAGCAGTCTGCTTTCTTTACTCTTTAAAACGATATGCTTATCTCTTTTTGGAGGCTTTTCCCAGTATCATGAAATACTGTAATTCCAGGTGGAAAAAGATCTATGACTTTATTTATTATAGGCTGTCTATACTTGTCCAAATGTGTTTCACCTCAGTAACCAAATATAACATTAACCCGTATGCCGGAAGATGGTTAAAATCACAACAGCTTCTAATCCCCTATAAAAAAAACGGGGGGATGTGAGTTCTAGAATTTGAAAAAATCTTGACATTAAACTAAGAAAAGAAGCTTTTATATTTGAAAATGGAGTAATATATTCAAGTAAGGAGAGTATAGATGAGACTAACCATTTTGTTATGGTTATTTTTAACGGTTGTTGCTCTTAACTCATTAGTAGTTGAGACAGCATCACTATCGGATTTTATGTTTGGAACAACAGAAGATACAGCGTATGACAATTTCTATAATAGGGTAGTTGAGGGTTTAGCTTCACCCGGTTACAATCAATATGCCCCGTGGGATGTTCAAACAAATGGTTTTGGAAATTTCGTTAATGCTAGTACTACTCAGAGAACTAACTGGGGTGAAATTGTAGATCTTTTCCTATCAGGGTTGTTTGATGAGACACAGACATTAATTAATCAATATGAATTCCCTTACGAAGTAGTCCAGTTCAACGATACTGATACAGGCAGGACTTTTTATATGTTGCGTGAACAACTTAACTACTCACATTTTGATGATAATGGATTTCCTGATCAACCGGAGATGCATCAGATAGGAAGTTTTGACTTCGGTTGGGGTATATACCTTTTCAATCCCGATTCTAATGTACCCCTGATTGTTAATGTAGTCCATCCTAAAGATGATTTTATCAGCATACCAGTCGCTACAAAAGCTTTTCAATTATGGGATGCACGATTTATGATGATTGCTGGAGCTGGAAGAGAGGTTCTTTGGACAAATGTACCACCATATTTTAATTCAAAATCACTGAGTGATCCTTCTCGTAATGCCAATCATGTCTTTCATGTAACCTACCAAAGAATGTGCCAGGAGATTAGAAGCACTTTCGGAAGAAGAGAGCTCTCAGTCCAGATACACAGTTTTGATTATACTCACATGGGTTACAATCATCTGCAGATAAGTGGTGGAGGATGGAATTATAACTATCCCGGACTACCTGTCAGAGACGTTAGTGGTGGTTATTTGGATATGATTAATTCTTCTCCATATCTTGTTATTCCTGCTAACACAATAGGTTCTCATGAAGACATCTTGGTAACTGATTATTATTCGGTGCTCTATGATCAACACGGATTATTTTTCAATTTTGGTAGTCAGTTCCTACCCATAAGTAATAACATTAATCTACCGGGTGCTGATGGTAACAATCAAGTAGCTTATACAAATAGCGGGTGGAATAAATATGATGTAATTACGCCCTTTATGCATATCGAGATGGAGGAGCTACCAAGTGCCTATCCTCAGACAATGAACTATTACCGGTGGTTTTATGGATTTGATGCAATTAATCAACAATGGAATCCTCAAGATTTTTGGACACAAGCTTTAGCATTCTATACACCGTGGTTAGAACACTATGCCCTAATCTTACCGACTGTTCTGAATCTAAATGATGATCTACCGCCTTCTAATCCAACAAACTTGAGTTTAGTTAGTGCCTCTTATAATAATATAGTTTTAGAGTGGGAAAGATCTCATTCATACGATTTTGAAACATATGAAATCATCTATGCAACTGAACCTATTGATCTAATAAATCCAAATTACTCTACCATAACCCGGAGCAATATAACAACCTTAGCTGGACAAGCATTTACTAAAGCAACTATTACTGGTTTACAACCTGCTTCCCAGTATTTTTTTAGATTGAGAGCTCGGGATTATAATGGTCTATATTCTCAGTTTTCTAATGAAATATCAATATATACCGGTTCGGCGACTATAGCCAATTTGAGGGCTTACGGACGAGATAGTTACGTTGATATTAGTTGGTTGGCTCAATATCAGAGTAATAATCAAGGATTCAATATCTGGCGGGCTATAAGCGGAACTGATGATTATATAATGATTGCTTCTTGGGAGACTGAAACTGACCTTTTAGGTTCTCCTAATAATAACGTTAGTTATGCTTTTGTAGATAACAATATAGAAAATGGTTTAATCTATGATTATAAAGTAGCTTCAGTAGATAGCACATTTAATGAATTTATACATGATTTTGTTTATTCTGCTTCACCCCAAAATATCTATAGTCTCATTGTGCAAAACGATAACGGTTTGATCTATGATACAGTAGAGTTCGGTTCTAACCCTTTTGCTACAGATGGATATGATTCGAATTTCGATATATTAAAAGGCGATAACCCAGGCGGTGATTATATCTTTGCCATGTCTTATCATAGTAATTGGAACGTTAATCTAAGAAACCTCCAAAGAGATATTTATGGCTTTTTTGATCCCGATTTATATCTTAAAACCTATGTAATTAGAATTAGTACCAATCAAACAAATCAACCAATAACAATCTTACTTTCTGATAACTTTTCGAGGAACAGTGAAAAAGTATATCTTAGAGATGCCACAACCGGCAATATGGTCGATCTGACGCAAGATAGCTTTGTGTATCAGGCAACAAGTGCAGCATATCGTACTTTTACTCTTTATTGGGGTAATTTGCTACCCAACGTGGGCATTACTGGTATGAATAATAGATTTTTACAAGCAGGAGATTCTATTAACTTTAATTGGTCAGTTAATTTTCCTTTATTAGTAAACAATTTCGATCTCTATCTGACAAACGGATCAAATGTTCTTTCGATTGCCAATGGTCTACCTGTAACAACTACTTCGTATAATTGGACAGTTCCCGATAATGTTATGATGTTAGATGCAAATTTGGTAGTTAGAGCTAATATAGTTGATGGATATGCATATGACAATTACTCAAATTTCAAGCTCGGTATAATACCTTCCACGGTTCAATTTTCGAATGAAGCTGGATGGCATATGAAATCTAATCCTCTTGAAAGTCCAAATTTCATTGGAACAACACTTTTTGGGCAAGAATCTCAATTATATTCTTATAACTTTAATGACCAATCATATATGGAAGTATTATCATACCAATTCGGTCAAGGATATTGGCTCTATATGCCTGTTGATTATGAGTTAGCTACTACAGGAACAATCCGTAAATTGCAGTATGAGATTTCACTCCAAGAAGGTTGGAATCTTATTCCGAATGTATTTCTATCTGATATAAATATTCGCGATTTCCTCTTTCTATATCAAGACCAGCAGTTTAATTTCGTTGAAGCAATGCAATATAATATGGTTGAACGTTCTCTCTATGGTATGAATAATAACCGTTATTTTTTGAGTGATTTTCTGCCAAGTCAAGAATCATTATGGATATACTCCAACATCACTGATTTGGTTTTGAAAATAGTTCCTTTCCAACAAAATCCTGATTACTCAGGATATCCTTCACTATGGAAGACAAAAATAATTGCTCAACAAGTAAATTTCATTGGGGACGAAATCTTAATAGGAAGCTGGCATAATACTACAGATGAATTTAATCGTTTCTTTGATCTACCAAAACCTCCGAAAAGACCAGAAACAGATTTCTATTTCTATATACCTGGAAATCAAGATGCACAACCATTCAACAAATTGTATTCCAAGTTTAAGACAGATTTAAATAATGACTTAGAAGAATCACGTTTCTGGGATTTTGTCATTGATATTGATGAAGAAATACAACCTATTTATTTCAGAAAAAGTGATACAAATTTACCGACAAATTATACTGTTGTTTTGCTGTTAGATGGGATTATGGAAGTTCTCTCTGAAGATGAAGATTATGTCTATATTCCAACTTCTACTACAATAAACGGTCAGATCATGGTGACTAATTCTTATGGGAGCTCAACTGACGAGCTCATTGAATCGCCTCTGTTATTTAGTAATTATCCTAACCCATTCTTTGCTGGAGCATCCTCAAGAAGAAACACCGGAACGAACATTGCTTTTTATCTTCATACAGAAGAAAGAGTTAAATTAGAAATTTTTAATATTAGAGGACAAAGAGTAACTACTCTTATTGATGAAAAAATGGGATCCGGGAAACATATCGTCCGTTGGGAAGGGAACGACAATAGAAATAGAACCGTTTCCTCAGGTGTTTACTTCTATCGTTTAACTACTGGAGAAACTAAATCGCAAATCAAGAAAATGATGTTGCTAAAATAAAACTGGAAGTTTGTGTTACAAAATACCTTATGTAAAGAGATTTATATAGGGTCAATAGGTGTAAAATGCCACCCTTTATTCTGTGGTTGAAATCTATCATTATTCAGCTACCCAAAAGCTTTTTTATCTTTATTTGTCTTATTCTATCAACAACATCAATATTATCAATTGCACGAGAAACAGCATCATTAAGAGATTTTATGTATGGCTTTACTGATGCGACCTCATACGATAATTGGGTTGGTCATGTAGTTGAGGGATTGGCTCGCCCAGGTTATAATTTGTATGCTCCTTGGGATGTTCAAACAAATGGGTTTGGGAATTATATTCATGCTAATGCTGCTCAGAGAGAAGATTGGAGAACAATAATAAATCTTTTTTTGACTGAAGATTTTGATGCAGCGCAAGCTGCAATAGATTGGTTTAATTTTCCCTACGAAATAGTGCAATTTCATGATACAGATAAAAACAGAACTTACTATATGCTTAGAGAATTCCTTAACATGGACTATTTTGATGATAATAATGAACCAAACCAACCCCAGATACATCAACACGGAAGTTTTGATTACGGCTGGGGAATATATATTTATGATCCATTATCTGAAGTACCGGTAATTATCAATGTAGTACATCCAAAAGATGATTTTATCGCTCTACCTGTAGCTGTTCATGCTTTTCAAAAGTGGAATGCCCGTTATCTGATGGTTGCTGGAGCAGGTAGAGAGGTAATGTGGCATGATAATTATCCTATATATCATAATAATCTCTCAATTAGTGATCCGTCTAGAAGCACAAATCATGTTTTTAATGTTGCCTTTAAAGAATTTGCTGATGAAATCAGGATGAATTTTAATAGAAGGGAATTATCGGTTCAAATTCACAGTTTTGATTATAGCCATATGGGTAGAAAATGCTTACAAATATCTGCTACTTCCCATCAATATCCACAATTGCCTATTAGGGATTTAAGTGGCAATTTTCTTGATATTGTGAACGCCTCACCTTATTTGATCATCCCTGCAAATACAATCGGTATACATTCTGATGTTCTTGTTACTGATTACTATTCAGTTTATTATGATCAACATGGTATGTTTTATCAACATGGTGATGAATTGCTTCCTATTTCCAATGCAGTAAACTTACCAGGTGTGGGAGGTTTTCCAATGTCATATCCAATGTCAAACTGGTCACAATATGATGTGTTTACCCCTTTCTTTCATATTGAAATGGAAGAACTTCCGAGTATCTATCCTCAAGATGAATATCATTATAAATGGTTTTATGATTATGATCATATAATGGGAAATTGGCATCCAGAAAATTTTTATACCAAAGCTATAGCTTTCTACACACGCTGGTTAGTAGCAATGGATCAAGTTTTACCGCCTTTATTTGAATTCAACGATCTTGAACCACCAACCGATCCAATTAATTTACGAGTAGTAGGGTCAGGTAATACAACTGTTGATTTAGTTTGGGATAGATCTTATGCTTATGATTTTAAGACTTACGAATTGCTGGTGGCTACAGAACCTTTTGACTCAAATGAAGACGATTATCTACTATATGACAGATCTGTTATTCCATTTTTTGGAACTCAGGCAGCAGATCAGATCACGATTTCCGGGTTAATACCTGAAACTCAGTATTACTTTAAAATCAGAGCTAAGGATTATAATAATAACTACTCTCTATTTTCTAATTCGACCGCACGTTATACTGGAATGGTCTCCATCGCTGATTTTGCTGCCTATGGACGAGATAATTATATCGGAGTGAGTTGGTTAGCGAGATTTCAGTATGATAATCTTGGGTTTAATATTTTCAGAAGAGAAGAGGAAGAGAATGTTTTTACTCTAATTTCTTCTTGGGAAACAGATCGTTCCTTGGTAGGGACTGAAAATCAAAATGTTATCTATAATTATCAGGACTCAGCAGTTGTTAATGGGAACAAATATTATTATATATTGACCACTAATGATACTGAAACTAATGAATACTATCATGATGTTATTGCTGAAGCGGCATCAAGCCCTATATATTCTCTTATAATTAATAATCAGAATGGAACCATTTACGATACGGTTGAATTTGGTTGCAACCTATTTGCAACGGATAATTATGACGCTAATTTCGATATTGTTAAAGGTAGCCATCCTAATGAAGCTTATATATGGGCAATGTCATATAAAAGCAGTTGGCCTTCATCATTTCGTAATTTACATCGGGACATTTATAGCCCTTTTGATCCAGATAATGAACTAAAAAATTGGGTTATCAGAGTTGCTACAGACCAGTTACTTGAACCACTCGATATTTCTATATCAACTAATTTTCAAAGAAATAGTGAAAAGTTATATCTTTTTGATCAGTTAGAGGGTGTTTTTCATGATTTAACTGCGAGTTCTTTCACTTACGAAGCAGAAACCGTCGGGTTTAGGTATTTCACTCTTTATTGGGGTGATTTATTACCAGAAGTTGTTTTCACCCCTTTTGATTATCACTTCCTTCAGGCTAATGATTTTGTAGTTTACAGTTGGATTATTAACAGAGAATTCCTTGTTGATACTATAGATTTATATATAAAAACAGAGAATGATAGTCTGTTGATTGCCAGTAACTTACCCTCAGACACAACAACTTATTCTTGGTATGTTCCGGATGATCATCTTTTAGAAAATGCTCAACTAGTTGTAAGAACTATTGTTATCGATGGATATCCTCTAGAACATTATTCCCCATATATGTTTGGACTTGTACCTGCTTATATTCCATTCGCTAACCAAGCTGGTTGGCATATGACTGCGAATTTTCTCGAACTTCCCTACATCTTCGGTACCGATGTTTTTGGAAACCAGTCACAATTATTTGCTTATAATAGTATTGAAGAAGAATATGATGACGTATTACTTTATCAATTTGGTTTAGGCCATTTTGTCTATATGCCTGTCCATTATAATACAGAAAAAAGAGGTCGTATCAGACAGCAGACTTATGATATTGTATTAGTTCAAGGATGGAATTTAATTCCCAATGTATTTCTGTCGGATATCAAAGTCAGTGATCTTCTTTTTGTTACTCAGGATAATCAATACACTTTTAGACAAGCCATGCAATACAATATAGTTAACAGGGGAGTAATTGGGATCAGAGATAGCGGGTACTACTTGAGCGATTATTTATATAGTGGTGAATCTGTATGGATATGGGTAAATAGTACCGATTTGTTATTAAGATTAAGACCTTTCCACATTACTAATGATTATTTAGATTTTCCAGTTAGTTGGCAATCTGAGATTGAAGTAAGTCGATATGATGGGGTTAGAGATCAAATATTAATCGGTAGTGCTTTGTTTACCGATGAAAACTATAATTATCTCTACGATTTACCAAAACCTCCAGCCAGACCTAATTCAGATGTTTATCTTTATCTCTTGCCTGACCAACAATCTCATCCTTTTCAAAAATTGCACTCTGAGTTTAAAAGTGATTTGTATCAAGTAGGATTAGATTCACTCCTGTGGAATTTTGTATTGGAATGGTCTTCTGAATTACAGCCAGTTGTTTTTAATTTATCAAATTCTAGTTTACCTACAGAGTATAGAATTGTTCTCATGATTGAAGATTTTTTTGTTGTTCTTACGGATGAACTGGAGTTTGTATTTCAACCAACATCCGATCTGATAATTGGAAAAATACTAGTTACTAATAAAGATGTTAGTTCTGTTGAAGAGTTACCGGAATTACCAGTGCTCTTTAGTAATTACCCTAACCCTTTCAATATCTCTTCATCAACTGATAAGAGTATAGGTACTAATATTAGTTTTTATATTGATAGATCTGACGATGTAAAGTTAGAGATTTTTAATATTAAGGGACAAAGGATAATAATACTTCTAGATGAGAAAAGAAACGCTGGAAAGCACACGGTTTGTTGGGATGGGAGAGATAACAGGAACAGACAGTTAGCGTCAGGAGTATATCTTTATCGCTTATCTGTAGGCAATAGAATGTCTGCAGTAAAGAAAATGATGCTTCTAAAATAAACTTATATCTAGATATGCTTTATAGTCATTACTGATGACTATCTTTATATGGTATAGTTAGTTAATTTTTTTTTATCTTCCGTTTAGAAAATATCTGTTGACAAAATTGAAATGAACATGTCATATTAACAAACATTAACTGAAATGAAAAGTAAGGACTTGGAGGTTTGATGTATAGCTTTAAGACATTGGTCGTCAATCTATTTATGTTGCTGTTTATAACTTTAGCTTTTGCTTCAGAAAGCCGGATGTTCAGTATGGGCAGTGTGTATGGGTTTTTAAGAGATGATACAGATGTAATGATATACCCGGGATCAATACATCGCTATAACAGATTAGTTTTTGCAGAAATGCGTTCATGGAATAATAAAAGTAATTGGTCAGTTGGTGGAAATATTCCCTTTTATACCAATGTATTTGGTTTCAGATTCAATGTGCCTACTGAACTTGATTTATATGATTTTGATTACGATAGTGGTCCTTACAGAGATTGGGATGTTATTGATATGGATCATAAGATTAATTTTATCTTCGGTTTTATGGATAATTTTGGTCTAGGTTTCGGTATGGCTATGGACCAAGCAAATTATACTTTACAAGTTTATGAAGAAGAAGGAAGCATAATAGAATTGGAATTTAGTATCGATGCATTGCTTTTAGAGTTCATGGGTGGCTATTCTAATGAGATGTTTGATCTTGGATTAACAATGCAATTACCAAACGGTATTCTCGAAAATGAAGTTAGTTTAGATAAAGGTGAATTGAGTGGGTTATTGTTGGGTCTTAATGGTCGTTATTTTATTATTGATGAAGACAATGTCTCTATGATGACAATACTAGATATCAAACTAAGTAATACCTCCTTTGAATTTAAACACTATGATGAAGATACACTTTTTTATACCGAAAAGGATGACCACTCATTATTAGGTGTAAGCTTTGGAATAGGAATCAATTATCAAATCAATGATAATAATCTACTGGTTTTGGGATTAAAACCATTAGGAATGACCAAGACTGCACATGAAGAGGAGTACCTGTTAATAAATGCTGATAAAGAAGTCACTAAGATCGAGCAGACAATAACTACTTTACCTGAATATCGTGTAGGATTAGAATCAAGAATTAGTTCCTGGCTAACTGGTCGTGTAGGTGCTTATCAGCAATATCATTTTATTGGTTATGAAAAGAATTTTACTTATGGTGATCAATCTTATCTGATTGAGAAATACTCTTACTATGAATCAAATTTCAATGTATCCATAGGATTTGCTGTAAATTTCAGGAACTTTACTATTGATGGTGTACTAAGCGACTCTTTCCTCTTTGATGGTCCCAACTTCATAGGTGGGAAAAGTAACGGTATTGCTACACAACTCTCACTTAAGTATAGTTTTTAACAGATTTAAACGATACATATAAAACAAAAAAGCCCGGAAGAACTTCTTCCGGGCTCTTCTCCTACGAGGAGACACGTTAGAAGTCCATTCTTAACTGTGTCCCGAAATAGACCATATTACCAAGATCATTATCATTGATGTCTTTCATTTTGTCTAAATAACCTACTTCAGGTATTAAGTGGAAATTTCTGTGCAATCTATACTCTATCTGAACGAAAGCTGCCATAGCACTTTCTGCATTGTCAAAGCTATCAGAATTTGAGGTTACATAAGAAACACCTACTGTAAATGCTGTTTGAGGTGACATTTTGTAAGTAAACTCGCCGAAACCACCCATAGTTGTTACATCGACTATTTCATCTTTTGATTCTTCGTATATAGCTGTATTAGGTGTTACAGAGTTTAAACCGTAATGTTTAGTATTCTGCCCATAATTAAAATGGGTACGAAACATTATAGGGTCAAAGTTAAAATCAAGTAGCAAACCTAAAATATAAGCTAATACAGCTTGATCGAGATCTCCGGCATTGTCGTTGTAAGTGTAGTGATTAACACCAAATGTACCATGGAATTTTATGTTCTCACTAAATTTACCAGAATAACCCAAGTTGATTTTTGGTAATAAGACTTTTTTGTCTTGGTTGGTTCCAGTTCCTTGGGCATTAACTTTTTCAGGTTGTATAAAGCTTAAGTACAAACCATTGTCAACTTCAATACGGATTTGGGGTTTACGACTTTCATCAATACCACCCCATCCAACGAGATTCTTATCTGAACCCCAAACCTGCTTTGACTTCATCTCAATCTTACCCTGTTCCTGTCCAATCAATAATGACCAGCCGGACATCTTGTATTTACCATATAGAAGACGAATGCTGCCGGTACCACCAAACTCTACTCGTCCACTAACATCATCATTGTTAAAACGAGCTCCAAAACGACTATTACTTTGTAAATAGTAGTCCATATTCAATTCATTTTCACCAGTGCTACTCCAGTCTTCGTTCTCACTATTATACCAATAACCGATCCTAGCACTGCCGTAAGGGTTGAATTCAGCCATTAATGCTGTTGAAGCAAAGATAAATAATACCATCAAAACGAGTATTAATCGTTTCATTTGTTCCTCCTCTTAGTTAACTCATTAAAAATGAGCTTATTATTATATCTATTTATAGGAGGGACTATTTAAGTAAGAATAAACCGATTGTTAAGTATTAGTTAAGAGTAGAGTTACAAATAAAAAAAGCTGCTTAACTTAAGAAGTCTTTCTTTAAGAAAAAAAAGCCCGAATTCTCCTTCGGGCTCGAAATATTTAGATCATTAATTATCTAGCTGGAAAAAAGATTTGTAATCCAACATAGATCCCAAAAATACTCTCTTCATTGTCATAAATATCATAATCTCCACCATATTTTCCTAAACCTAATGCATAACCTAAGCCAAAGTCAACAAATACATTTTGGACTACAGGAAGTAGGTATCCTGCCTTAAAATCAAGATAATTAGCAGAGTATTTAAAATCTCCATACCAATCATCTTCTTCGCTATAGAATTGCATCATAAATCCTAATCCACCATAAAGTTGATTGTAGAAGTATCTTCCTCCAACACCAATAGAAAAAGTCGATGATGACCAATCATCGCTACTTAATCTTTCATAATTAAGCAAAAAATCTGCCACAAGATTATCTACAAAGAAGTAGCCAAATTGTGGTGCAAAAGAAATAATTGAAATAGCATTTGCATCAGAATCAGATTTGTAACTTGCGTAAGTTGCGCTACCACCAACATTAATAGTCCCCTGATAAAAAGCGGATAAACTCGTAACTAGCAACAAGACCAATAGAGAAATTAAACTAATTCTCATTTCAAACTCCTATGAAATTTTGACTATAAAAGAGGATTATAATATTACGTCAAGAAATTTTAGATAGAATTGATTTTTATTTAAATTTTCGTATTAATTGTCATTTTATAAGAAGGCATTTAAATGAGTAAAAAAAAGCTGCTTCGTCGAAGCAGCTTTTAAGAATAAGTTTAATCTATATCTTCTATATTAGAATCTATACATGAATCTGGAAACCAGAGCCATTGTGTTGTCTACATCATCACCATAGTATTTACCTGGCATAGCCATAGCACCGACTAGATCAAAGTGAAGATTCTGATATAGTTTGTAATTCATACCCAAGTTTACTTCCATTCCCATATCTGTTTCATCAGCTTCAACTGCATTAAGCATACCAAAAGCGGCTTTAAGAGTTAACTCGTCATTTACCGGATAAGCACCATTCAGAACTATGCTCATAAGTCCTTGTCCATCGTTACCCGGTTCAACATAACCTGCTGAAGCACCTGAGTGAATACCAATACCAAAAATCTCTAATCCATTTTTATAATATGGATGGATTGAATTGAAGATGGTAGTTGATTCAGGATCACTTTCATCATCTCCACTGGTGTATAAGAAATCAAGTCCTACCATGGCTACTTCAAAGTCATAACCAGCTTTCAAAGAAACAGCAAAACCACCGTTGGAGTAATCTTTCCATCCATCTTCAGTAGGGATCCATTCTGAGTAAGAAGCCATGTTGTAAGCGGCTAACAGGTTGATATCGAAACCATCAAACATGTAATTGAAGTAGGGCATGATCCAAGCATCAATATTATTACCGGCATTCCATCTTCTGATAATATTGTTTAATCCAAACATCTTTCCTTTGTCGAAATTAATGAAGAAAAGATCGATGTCGTCATCATAATCGATTTCGCCTTCATACAACTTGGCTGTACCAAATTCTAACATAATATCTTCGCCAAACATTTTGTTGATCATAATACCGGCGAAGGGTGCCTGGTCATCATCTAATACTAAGCTACGTGGATCTTTCCATTCTTGAATACCTAATTTAGCGTTCACTCCTGTAAGTGGGCATAGAAATCCCAAATACAGATTTCTTGTTTCGATGTTTACTTCTCCAGCTGGGAATCCAGCTCCACCTTGACCCCAAACTAGATCGCCAACCTGAACTTTCCAAACTGCGGTTAAGTAGTTGCTGAAGGCCTTTTCAAAAGTCATCTGGAATCTGCTGTCAATGAAAGATTGAGTTGGCATATCTTTGCCAATTTCATAATAGAGAGCCATTCGAGTTCTTAGTTCCCCTCTTGTTAATAAATCTGCATAAACAAAAGATGCAAAAAGGGTGAACACTATCAGCACAAGAATAAATTTTTTCATATCTCCTCCTTTTTTAGGATACACTCATCTGTAATGAGTATCTACAAGGTGAATCATTTTAATATAGTGTAAAGTTGTCAATAAAAAAAGGTAGGAGTAGCGACCTAAACCCTTAAAAATCAGGGGATATAGGTAAAAACTGCAAGACGTAAGTATTGGCTAAGGTGTTGCCAGACATATCCTTAGAGCTATCAAAAATTTCTAAATGATAGGGCGTACGATTAGTAAGATTTTTTTGTGGAATTACTGTAAATTGTCTGGAGCTATCACGTTGCAACTTAATTGGTATCTTTTCACCTGTGATAGTATTGATCATTAGCATATCAATATTATCAACAGTCATAAATTTATTAAAAGTAATTATTAGTGAAGGGGTTAAATTGTCGACTATACCACCATTTCGAGGTATCGAATTTACTATTGCTGGTTGAATGTCATCAATCACATTATTTCCAAGGTATTCCATAACTAGTTCGTTAGAGATATTGTTTTTAAAATCTCTTGTATCTAACAGCGTAAGTGAATAGGAAACTGAATCCATGGCAACTGTAACAATCTCTAGTTGTTTATCTATAATATCATAATCACGAATATTGAGAGATTTTTGCAGAGAATCAGCAGTTGTTATCTGTAAGTCGGCAATAGATTTAACTGGTTTAGTAAAAGTAACCCTGATGAGAGAATTATTCTCAGCTCGAATAGATTGAATATCAGGTTTAGTATCGTCGTAATAATCTAAGAAAAGATTAACTTCTTTATTCCTAACAGCAGAGAAAGCAGTCTCAAAATATGGTTCAGTTCCTCTATCGTATCTTCTGTTGTTATTTTTATCAATAAATGCTCTTAGAATGAAATCACCATCATCAATATTCTCAAGATTATAATTTCTTCCGCTAATAATCTTACTAAAAATTCTGAGACTGTCTGCTGATAGGAGAGAGAGTGAAATCTCCTTACCAATATCATCTGTTACTTCATAACGGATATTACCAAAAACTCTATTGTTTGTGAGTACGCCGGTATGGAAAACAAAGAGATAATCCTCTTCCAGACTATTTCTTCTTAAATCTCTGATTTGTTTAGATAGTGTCAGAAAGTAATTTCGATCTTGCTTTAACTCTTCATTGATCTCAATGATCAGATTATTATCACTCCACCGGAATCTTTTATCATCTATAAGAGGATAGAACAAAATTCCTCTTTCACCTTCATAGATAGAAGATCGATCAATGGGTTTAGAAAAAGTAATTTCAATATTCTGATCAGTAATGTCACTGAATTGTTCAGGGATGATTGATACTATAACAGGACTCTCAGTATCAACTTCACCACCTGTTGGGGCTCTTCTGTTACCACATGCATTAAGTAATAAAACGAACAAAACAATAAAAGATAGTTTAAAAGCCCTTTTCAAGAAGTTTCTCCCTTGTTAGTTGTTGGTTTGCATTTGTTAAGAAACGGTTGATATATTTTCCTATGATATCGAATTCCAAATTCACTTTACTACCCGGTTTTAAGTTGTTTAGATTAGTGTGCTCTTGAGTAAACGTCACAATTGAAACAGAGAAAGAACCGGTATTCAGGGAAGCTACTGTCAAGCTAACTCCATTAACTGCAATAGAACCTTTATCTACAATGAAATTCTTATAGAGAGACGGTAAAGCAAATTCAATGATCAAGCTACCAGTATGATGTATAATCTGTAAGACACTTGTGATGCAATCTACATGTCCTTGAACAATATGTCCATCAAGCTTAGAGTCGGCTCTAAGGGCTCTTTCGAGATTCACCTGATAACCTGGATACCACAGACTAAGTGTTGTTGTCTTAATAGTTTCTGGCATTGCTTCAACAGTGATACTGTTATTAGAGAAGTCCGAAACGGTAAGACATAATCCGTCACAAGCAATGCTATCACCTAATGTTAGATCTGCTAACATGTTAGTACATTCAATGACAATAACCTTGCTTGTTCCTTTTTGTAAGCATTTTCTTACTGTGCCGATTTCTTGAATAATACCAGTGAACATAATATACTTAAATAGGATAGCGTCTTCTAAGAGCATTAGAAAGTGTTATTGGGCTGCTATACTCAATGTTACCACCGAAAGGTAAGCCGGTTGAAAGACGAGTTATTTTTTTATTCAAATGTGCTATCTCTGTGGCAATGAGTTCTATAGTAGTTTCACCCTCAGTAGATGGATTTAATGCCAGTATGATTTCTTCGATCTCCGATGCTTCTATACTTTTAAGAAGCTCCGGAAGATGAATTTCATTTGTTCCGATACCGTCCATTGGAGATAGTAGGTGACCTAAAACAAAATAAAAACCGGAGTATTCTCCAGTATTTTCGATCAAGTATACATCGTAAGTATTCTCAACAATACAAATAAGCCTCTTATCACGATCCGGGTCAGCACATATTGAACAGGGATTAGAATCACTCAACATATTACATTTTGGGCAATATGAGTGTAGTTCTACTGCCTCTTTGATAGTATCAGCTAAGTCTATGGCTTTTTCTTTGTCCTGATTGAGCAGATATAGGGCATATCTTTGAGCGGTTTTTTCTCCTACACCCGGTAGTTGCTTCAAACCATTCTTAAGCTCATCAAGTGTTTTATTGAATTTCATTACATCAAACCGGGAATATTTATACCACCAGTTAATTTTGACATCTCTTCCTGAGAATTGCGAGCTATTTTTTCGTGAGCTTCGTTAAATGCAGCAATTATAAGATCCTCAAGCATTTCAGCATCATTTGGATCTATAACTTCCGGATCAATTTTTAGCTTTTTTATCTCATATTTGCCGTTCATTTCGAGTTTAACCATACCGCCACCAGAAGTAGCTTCGACAGTCTTATTAGCAAGTTCTTCTTGTGCTTTAGCTAAGTCATCTTGCATCTTCTTAGCTTGATTCATAAGGTCTTTCAAACCTTTCTTTCCACCTGGGAACATAATTTATCACTCCTCTTTTTTTTATAAATCATCGTATTAACGAACTATCTGTCAAGATTTTTCAAGATCGATTATGATTTCCTTAAGATCATACTGCAATAAAGCTTTGGATAATAGTTACTATCGTTCTTAGAAAAAAACTACTTATCATTTTCATCTTTTTTATGAGCTAAAGCATAAACTCTGTTTTTTGGTATCTTGAGTTCTTTACTTACTTTGTTAACCGCGTAACTTGTAGTTTCACCATTTTCTAATAAGTTGTTGATACAATTCAGGATCTCTTCGTCAGTAATTTCCTTTTCTTCGGGGAAACCTTCACATATAATAACAATTTCTCCCTTATGCTTAATAACATCATTGTTTTCGATGAAGTAACTCAATTTGTTTCGATAATAGGTTTCGAATTTCTTTGTTAATTCTCTGCCAATAGTTACTTCTCGGTCTCCGAGATTATCGTATAACTTCTTCAGAAAAGTAGTTATTCTATGTGGGGCTTCGTAAAAAATTAAAGTAGAAGTCAAGGGTGCTATTTCTTCAAAGAGTTTTTTTTGCTCACTCTCTTTAGCTGGTAAAAAACCGCAGAAGAGAAATCTTTCCGTATTTAATCCGGAACTTACTAAAGCGGGTAGTAAGGCAGTAGCTCCGGGTAATGTGCAAACATTAAAATCGTTTATGATAGCTTCTTTGATTACAATAGCTGCCGGATCCGATATTCCCGGAGTGCCTGCATCAGAAATAATGGCAACATCCTTACCTTCTTCAAGCAATGCCAAAAATTTATCTATTCTACTCCTTTCATTAAACTTATGGTAACTGATTGTTGGCGTGCTAATCTGATAGTATTTTAGTAGTAGTGCAGAATGTCTTGTATCCTCTGCACCAATTAAAGCAACATTTTTTAAAGTTTCCACAGCCCGATAAGTTATATCTCCCAGATTACCTATGGGGGTTGGAATAATGTACAAAGTACCTTTATTCATGGTTGTATAGTTTTCAATTAAATATAATGCAAGTCAGTAAAAAATTCTTTTTAGGCACTTCAAACCCGATTAGTTGATCTGACGACTTTAATCACTAAATAAGTCTCCTTAGATAAGCTTTGATTTCTCGTAACTTGTTAAATATCCGAGTTTTAATTAGAAGTGAAAAACCCGATCCAGTGTTAAGTAACTTGTCTTTCACCTATCGGTAAAACAGTTTTTCCATGTGATTCATTGATTATTTCAGCCATTGCCAGATATATAGCTGATAAACCACAAATAATACCTTCCCAGCCAGCTATTATCCCGATCAATTCATTACCTGTCCAATCTCTTATTGCCAGTAACCAAAATAAAATGGTCAAAGATAGGAATACGAATTGCAGAGCTCGATTTTTTCCGAAAGTTCCTATCCACATAAAGAAAGTAAATAATCCCCACATGAAGAGATACCAACCCATATAAGCAAGTGGAGTTTCTTGTGACCATCCAAGTTTAGGGAAAACCCAGATAAAGACTAATGATATCCAGAAAAGCCCGTAAGAAGTAAAAGCAGTAGTTGCAAATGAATTTCCTTTTTTAAACTCCATAATACCAGCAAATATTTGAGCCATACCGCCGTAGAATATTCCCATACTAAGGATCATAGCACTAATAGGAAAGAATCCGGCATTATGAATATTTAAAAGGACAGTAGTCATACCAAAACCCATTAAACCAAGTGGGGCTGGATTTGCTAATTTATTTTCCATACCATCTCCTTAAATAAAAAACCTGCAGCTGTTTATCAACTGCAGGTTTTTAAGCTTTATAGTCCGTATTTTTCGATGATTTCCTGTTTAGTTTTTCCAAGTATGTCATATTTCTTACCAACTTTGATGAAAGCATCAAGAGCTTTATCAAGATGGTGAATTTCATGTCCCGCCGAGATCTGGGTTCTTATTCTCGCCTTTCCATTGGGAACAACAGGGAAGAAGAAACCAATAGCATAGATCCCTTCATCATAAAGATCTTTAGAGAAGTCTTGAGATAGTTTAGCATTGAAGAGCATGACCGGAACAATTGGAGTATCTCCTGGTTGCAACACGAATCCCGCTTCGGTGAGTCCTTTTCGCCAATATTCGGTATTTTTTTCTAACTTATCTCTTCTTTCTGTGCTTTCCGAAAGAATATCCAGAACCTTTAAAACGCCACTAACCACTACAGGTGCAATAGTGTTAGAGAAAAGATAAGGACGCGCCTTTTGACGGCACATCTCTACAAGCTCTTTTCTTCCTGAAACACAACCACCGGAAGCCCCACCCAGAGCTTTCCCAAAAGTTGTTGTAATGATATCAATCTTTCCCATTACTCCACAATGCTCATGTGTTCCTCTTCCGGTTTTTCCAATAAAACCTGAGGAGTGTGAATCATCAACAAAGAGCATGGCATCATATATTTCACATAATTCAACCATTTCGGCTAATTTTGCTGTGTCTCCGTCCATACTAAAAACACCGTCGGTAATGACCATTTTAAACCTTTTATCACTGTGAAGTTGCAGTTTCTCTTCCAGATGTTGCATATTTGAATGCTTAAAAGTATCATGCATAGCACTGCAAAGGCGGATACCGTCAATAATTGATGCATGAACCAAACGATCGGAGATCATTACATCTTGATCAGTGAGTACTGCTTCGAAAACACCAGCATTGGCATCCATACAGCTTGGGAAAAGGATTGTATCTTCTGTTCCCAGAAATTCAGTAACTTTTCTTTCCAGTTCTTTGTGTATATCCTGTGTCCCGCAAATAAAACGAACCGAGGACATTCCATAACCTCTGGTATCTAATCCTTCATGTGCTGCTTTCACAACTTCCGGATGGCTGGATAACCCCAGATAATTATTAGCACACATATTTATAACTTTCTTTAGTGAGGAACCGGTAGGAAATTCTACTTCGATATCAGCAGCTTGAGCAGAATGAATAAATCGTTCTACTTTAAAGATTCCTGCATCTTGAATAGATTTAAGCTGTTCCTGATATATTCCTCTTATTTTGTCGCTATAACTCATCTTTACTCCTTATTAGAAATTTACAAATTACCCTTAAATGTTTTATCCTGTAAATTTGATTACTTTGATCAACTCAAGGGTAGATTAACCAATAAATTCTTTCACTAATTGTGTGATCTTATTCACAGTATCAAAAGCTTCCGGTGTAGCTTTATCATCAGGGATAGATATCTTATATTTTGCTTCCAAAAATCGTTTTAATGATACCATTGAAAATGAATCTACGATCCCACCTGAAATAAGCGGGGTATCATAAGTAAGTTCTTCATCTTCATCTTCCAGATACTCGTTGATCACATATTCCAATACAATGTCTTTAATCTCTTCCATTTTTTTCTCCTCTTATTTTGATTTATTTATTCATCGTCTTCCAATGTAGATGTATCTCCGATCTCTTCTCCCCATTCTTTAGCATGTAGTAAGCGACGCATTATTTTACCGCTGCGTGTTTTGGGTAAACTATCTACATATTCTATTTCCTGAGGCATAGCGAACGAAGATAATTTCTTGCGGATAAAATTCATTATGCTCAACTCCAACATATCATCAGGTTCGTATCCCGGTTTTAATAATACGAATGCTTTTACTACTTCCATATTTACTTCATCCGGCTTTGATACAACAGCACTTTCAGCAACAGCTTCATGTTCAAGCAGTGCTGATTCTATCTCGAAGGGGCTTACCAGGTGTCCACCGGTATTGATAACATCATCATCTCTACCCACAAACCAGTAATAACCTTCATGATCAATAGATGCCCTATCACCGGACAAATACCAACCATTTTTGAATTTTGATTTGTAGGTCTCTTCATTATTCCAGTAAGTACGAATCATGGCAGGCCAACCGGGACGAAAAGCTATCAGACCGATCTTTCCCGGCTCAGTAAAAGGTTCGAAAGTCTTAGGATCTAAAACAGTAGCAGTAATACCCGGGAAAGGTTTTCCCATCGAACCGGGTTTGATTTTCATACCCGGGAAATTGGTCAACATAATAGATCCGGTCTCAGTTTGCCAGAAAGTATCGTGGAAAGGATGACCATAAACTTTTTCACTCCAGATAACCGCTGTGGCATTGAGTGGTTCACCCACACTTGCCAGATGACGGAGAGAAGATAGATCGAATTTTTTTACAACTTCATCCCCTGCTTTCATCAATGAACGAATAGCGGTTGGAGCAGAGTACCACATGGAAACTTTATATTTCTCTATGAAATGATACCAGTTCTCAGCACTGAATCCAACATCAGAAACAAATTGGGTGACACCGAGACTCCATGGACCAATTATTCCGTAAGAGGTTCCTGTAACCCAACCAGGGTCTGCAGTACACCAGTAGATATCATCATCCTGCAGATCAAGTACCCATTTTGTCGTTAAAAATTGCGAGATAAGTGAATAGTGAACATGTTTAACACCTTTAGGTTGTCCTGTCGTACCGGAAGTATAATGCAAAACAGATGGTGATTCGGCTTTTGTCGGATAGATCTCAAAATTTTGTGGTTCCGGATAATTCTCCATATCAAAAGCTATTTCTCTTTCCTTTAATGGTTTGCTCAGATCAGAATCTACAACTATTATATGTTTCAGATACGGGCTTATTTCAAGTAATTTACGAACCTTGCCGACATGTTTTCTTTGAGTAATAATAGCTGATGTCTTGGCATTATCTAATCTAACGTGTAAAGATTCATCGCCAAAAGCTGAAAAAAGCGGTTGAGCAATAGCACCAATTTTAAGAACTCCTAAAAAACCTATGTAAAGTTCAGGGATCTTGTCCATAAAGAGACAAACTCGATCCTCGTTCTTGATCCCCAGACTACGAAGAAAATCACCAATTTTATTACTGTTGATGCGGACCTGATCGAATGTATATTGCTTTCTCTTATCATTCATTCCTTCCCAATAGAGTGCGATTTTATCGGCTTTTCCCATTTCACAGATGCGATCGGAACAATACCAACCAATGTTGATATTATCCCCCTCTTTATAACCGAGTTCTTGTTCGGAAATTGACCAATCAAAGTTCCTGATTCTCTCTTCGTATGATCCTATGTTTGACATAAAACCTCTCCTTTATCCTTAATTTATTTTATTGAAGTAAAATCTTTCTTCTCTATGATGACGATCGCTCCAGCACAAGATTTTAGATGAGTTAATGATACATAGATTTTGTCAAGCTTGTTTTCTAAAGCAAATTGCTTCGCTTTACCGTGCAAACAAATGGTAGGTTTTCCTAGATCATTGTTAACAATCTCAATATCCTTGAAACTCATTCCACCTCGCCATCCGGTTCCAATTGCCTTAAAAAATGCCTCTTTAGCTGCAAATCTGGCAGCAAAACTCTCAGCATAGGTTTTCTTAGCAGAACAATATTCAATTTCCTTTTCAGAGAATATTTTTTCTTTGAAGCCGTTTTTCTCCAATTGCTTTTGGACTCTTTCAACTTCTATATTATCAATACCAATACCGAAGATCATTTTTTTAGTTTTTTTCTTAGTACATTCAACATATCAACTGTCATCTCAGGAAGATTATATTCATGTTGCCAATTCCATTCTGATCGAGCAACAGAGTCATCCATCTTATTAGGCCAACTGTCAGCAATAGCTTGGCGAACAGGATCTATATCATATTTCAATTTAAACTCAGGAATATGTTTCCGGATTTCAGCTGCAATTTCTTCCGGTTCAAAACTCATTGCGGCTACATTATAACAATTTCTGTGAATTAATTTTGCCGGATCTGCTTCCATGAGCTCGATAGCTGCCCTTAAACAATCAGGCATGTACATCATATCAAGATAAGTTCCTGCTTTAAGATTACAAGTGAATTCTCCTTCCAGGATAGCTTTATAATAGATATCAACTGCATAATCTGTAGTTCCTCCACCGGGTAAGGTCACATTAGAAATAATACCTGGATAGCGGACACCCCGAGCATCTACTCCGAATTTCAGATGATAATAATCGCAGAGTAACTCACCGGCTACTTTTGTTACTCCATACATGGAAGTAGGTCGCATAATAGTATCTTGTGGTGTGTTGTCATGTGGTGTTGTTGGCCCGAAAGCGCCGATAGAAGAAGGGGTAAAGAGAGCAAACTTAAATTCAGTCGCCAGTTCCAGCAAGTTCATCAAACCGCCGATATTGATTTTCCAGGAGAGTTGAGGATTGCGTTCACCAATTGAAGAAAGCAGAGCAGCTAGATTGTATACAGTATCTATGTCATTATGTTTTATAACGGTTTTAATCTTTTCTGCATCCAAACAGTCTATTATTTCATAAGGACCATTAAGCAAAATTTCCGGAGGGTTCTGTTGAATGTCGGAGGCAACGACATTATTAGTCCCATATATTCTGCGCAGCTCGGGAACTAATTCTGATCCAATTTGACCGGCTGAACCGATGACCAATATCTTTTTCATTATCTACTTCCTTTGTTTATTATTTTTCATTGCTTCATTTCCACGATTTAAATTAGATTCGGATTAGATGTAACCCTTCACCCTTTTTATTAAATCCATCTTCCGAAGAGAGACTCTTCTTCTACATGACTTTTAGGCAAATCTCAATTTTCGTCAGATTTGTCAATCAAAAATACTGGTTGAGGGATTAATATTCAATTTCTTCATTCTACTATAATTTAAGTGTTTCTTTTTGAGAGATATATAAAGAATTTTCTATGCTGTAGTACATACTAAAATGCTTAGAAAGTATAGTCATTAATTTTGTGGATTTTCTCAGGTTTTGTCAGGTTTAGAATAAATGTTGATATCCCGCTATCAGGTTCTTAGCTGCAAAGTTCCAGTTATATTTTTCCACCACAGCTTTTCTGCCATTTTGACCCATCATTCTCATCTCTTCACGATGATGGATAGCATAAAGCATTTTATCACTTAGTTCTTGAATATCCTTATCATTATAAGTAAGTCCAGCTTGACATTCAGTTAAAATTCTCTCTATAGGAGGACAATTACTTGAGATCACAGTTTTTCCCAACATCATATATTGAAACAATTTGTTCGGTATGGTATTATCACTGTGTCCATTTCTCAGGTGCGGAATAATTGTGAAATCTGATTCTGCTATTAAAGAGAGAGTTTTCTCATAAGTCTGCCAACCATAAAAAACTATCCTGTCATAAGTTGGAAACTGATGGGCATATTGTTTCATTTTCTGCAGGTTTTTCCCGTTACCAACAAGCCATAATTGAGTATCAGAAACTTGTAAAGCTATTGCATTAAAAGCCGGTATCAAGATATTCAAGCCTCGTGCACTGTAAAAATTGCCAGCATATAGAAAAACGTTTCTCTTCTTGTTAAGAGTAGTTTCTTCATGGATCATATCTTTTTCGATGATGGGAGTATTGGAGACGAGATAGATTTTTTCAGGATCTGCACCAAGAGCAACAAGACGATCTTTTTGTTCTTCGATTACACTAAGAACTAAATCTGCTTCTTTGATCATAGTTTTTTCATATTCAAGCCATTGGTTAAAAGATGATAATAATTTGCCTGGTATAGTTTTTGTATGGGGAGATACTTGTAGCATATAGGGGTAATTTTCATGAAGATCGAGAACAAAGAGGATACTATGTTTTTCACGAATCTCCCAAGCTATCTTAGCCAGTGGAAGGTCATGAACATGAAGAACATCAATTTGTTCTTGCTTTATTATCGAATTAACGAAAGCTCTCCAAAAGTTAAAATAAAAGGGAAATTTCAAGGCACCGACGCTAGATTTATAGACAAACTTCGGGATCCTTTTTCTAATTATTGTTAAATTTTTGTTATCATTAGTCTCAGTCTCATCTTTGTCTGAAACACAAGCAACAGTGATCTGATAACCATTTGCCAAAAGAGTTTTAATTTCCTTCTCTACCCTGATATCAGGTGGAAAATGGTGTTCTAAAAGCATTAAAATATTCATAGATCAGACCATCTAAGAAATTATCTATACTTCGGCTTTGGAAACGAACATAATACCGGTCAAGAAAAAGACAGCGTGTGGTAACCAAGCTGCGGTTGCTGGGTGTAAAACTTCATTATATCCAAGACTTTGACTAATTCGGACTACAGTAAGATAGAGAAAGCAGATAATTATCCCGATGATAAAGATCATGCCTCGATATCTACTCCGCATAGATACAGTAGCAAGAGGTACACAAAAGAGCATGATGATGAAATTAGCAAAAGGAAAGGATATTTTGGTATAGAGATCAACCAGTTCGGTATTATAATTCTCACCTACACGCTTTAACCGAGCGATATAATCACTAAGCTCAAAGTAATTCATTGACATCGGACTTTTTGCACTCTTTACAAAATCGGTTGGAGTGACATTTATGTCATCGAGTGATATGGACTTGTAATGCTTGGTTGATAACAACTTTCCATCTTGGAAAGTACGGATGACACAATCGTCGAAGATCCACTGATCATTTTGCCATCTTGCAGTTACAGCAGTGAGTTTTCTTTCTATTTCATACGTTTTCGGATTAATGGTTGTAATATCAATCATTCTCAGCGTATTTCGGAAACCATCAAAGAACCCGATATTATAAAGAGTATTACCTTCTCCACGATATTGAATATTGGAACGCATCCGGACATCTTCATGTTCCTGTCCGCGAATTTTCACCCTAAACAGGTATTCTCGATGATCTTCTGCTTTTGGTAGTATAAGATCACCAAAAAACATAATAAAAATACTGTAGATTATTCCGAATACGAAAAGGGGAGTAACTAAGCGGTTAATGCTTACTCCGGAAGCCCGAATAGCTATTGATTCATTGTATTTGGAAAGCATGTCCATTAAAAAGAGGCCGGCTAAAAGTACTGTAACTGGTGAAGTAATAACAAAAAGGTAAGGAATGCGAAGCAGAAAGTACTGAATAAGGAAATGTAATTCACTGGTTGTTCTAAGTAATCTCGGTAATCTGTCAAAAACATCCACTACAATAAACACAAATGCCAAGGATAAACTTATGATGATGAAAGTCTTCAAGAACTGAGTTATTATATATCTATCGAGAATTCGCATTTTTGTTATCTCTTAAGAAATCTTCTCTTAAAGGCAGAGATCTTTTCTTTCCAGATTTCCCACTTAATAGTTTTCATGTCTTTAGTTGAAGTGATCACCAGATATATACCAACAGCACCAAAGAAGAAATTTGGTGCCCACATAGCGATCCATGGAGCAACATACCCCTTATCACCCAGTTGTTCACCGCTTACAAGAAAAATGTAGTAGATAATAAAAATTATAGCACTGGTGGAGAAAGCAACTCCAACACCACTACTACGGATCATCATTCCGATAGGCACACCTAAAAAGACAAAGATCAAGCAAGCGAAAGCTATTGCATACTTCTTATGGATCTCTACTTGAAATTCTCGTACCCGCTGTTCCAGATCCTCGATCTTGTTCTGTGATATACCTATTAGATTAGTGTTTCGCTCAACCTCAGTTCTAACCTGAGATAGATGAATTTCAGGTTCAAGAAGCTCGTTACGATTCTGCAGCCGTTCTATCTGGGCTTGTGTATCAAGGATCTCCTGCCTGCGCTCTCTATTGATCTGCAACATCGTTGACGTATTCATCTCCCGATCACTTCGATAGTCTGAATCGTCAATATTCATCTGGTATCCCAGATCTGGTAAATGGATGACCAAGCGGGCAAATTTTTGGAGAGTATAACGTGCCGGGTCACGGGCATCTCTTTCATGTACTTCTCCACTGAAAAGAGTAGCTTTAAAATTATTACCTCCGTCCGTCAGCTCTATCAAACCTCTTTCAGCAGTAATAGTTTGAGGGAAACCGGTCCCCTGTCTATTATAGATGGTAACTCCGATCAGTTCATCATTTCTGATCTCAGAAGTATAAATAGTATAGTTCTTAATAGTAGTAAAGACACCCGGTGTAATATTTGTTACAGGACGACGATAATGTAATCTGATCAGCAGGTTTTTTAGTTTATGATTGGTCTCTGGTAGGATATGATGATTGAAATATATCATAAAAAGTGAGAGAAAAAAGGCGGCTATAACAGTTGAACGCATCAAAGTATAAATATTGATCCCGCAAGATTTAAAGGCAGATAACTCGTTATCTACCGATAATCTGCCGAAGGACATTATTGTTGCCAATAATACAGCCATAGGTATCGAGAGAGCTAACATGAAGGGTAAGCTGAGACTAAATACTGAAATAATTGCCGGAATATCGAGCCGTTTTTCGATAATCAGATTGAGCAGGTCGATCAATTTATCGAGCAGAAAAATAAAAGTTAAGACCATCGAGGCGATAATAAAGGGTTTTACATTCTCTCTTAGGATGTAACGCTCTAATATTTTCATTATCTTGTCTTTCCTCTAGCGAAAGTTATTACTCATCTGACCCGCTTTTAAGGAGTTCTAACAGTTTATCTTCGTTGATTATTTTAATAGTTCCTATTTGTTCAGCTTTCTGAATCTTGGAACCGGGATTCTCACCAACAACTAAATAGTCTAACTTTTTACTAACTGCTGAGATCACTCTCCCTCCATTTTCCTCTATCAATTTATTTGCTTCATCTCTGGTATAACGTGCAAGTGTCCCAGTTATTAAAAAACTTTTACCATTTAGCTTATCACTCTTTATTTTCTTCTTTGCTTGAAACTTCAAGCCGGCTTTTTGTAATGCTTCGACGGTTTTTAGACTCTCTTCATTGTGCCAGAAGTCATATAAAGATTGAGCGATCTTTTCTCCAATCTCTTCAACCTGCAAAAAATCCTCAATACTGGCATGTTTGAGTGATGAAAGATCAGAAAAGTGTTCGGAAATGATCTTTGCTGTTTTATCTCCCACATAACGGATACCGAGAGCAAAGAGAATCCTGTCGAATGGTTGTTCGATAGATTTTTCGATGGCTTGTTTCAAGTTATAAACAGACTTTTCACCCTGGTTTTCCAAAGCCAAAACCTTTTGATAATCAATATGATAGATATCTTCCAGGTTGCCTATAATATTATTCTCCAATAGCTTAGCTATTAATGCTTCACCTAATCCCTCGATATCCATAGCTTTACGAGAAACGAAATGTTCGATGCGTCTTTGTATTTGTGCCGGACAGTTGATATTATTACAATAGCGAATTACCCCTTCCGGTTCTTTAGTTAAGGGGGTATGGCATTCCGGACAGGAAGAAGGGAATTTAACAGGTAAAGCATCCGGTTTGCGTAATGATCGTTCAACTCTGAGGATTTTGGGGATGATTTCACCCGATTTGATCAGTGTCACAGTATCACCATAATGCAGGTCTAAACGAGCGATCTCATCTTCATTATGCAACGTTGCCCTTGAGACCGTGGAACCTGAAATGAAAACAGGTTTCAGAATAGCTGTTGGTGTTACTGCACCTGTTCTTCCGACACTATAGAGAACATCCAGCAGTTCGGTACTCTTTTCTTCTGCTTTGAATTTATAAGCGATAGCCCAACGGGGGTTTTTATCTGTAAAGCCCAGTTCTTGTTGAATACTAAGGTCATTAATTTTGATCACTACACCATCAATATCGTATTCAAGCTCGGCACGTTTCTTTTCCCAGCATTGACAGTATTCAGTTATTTCGGCAAAATTAATAGCCAGCTTGTTATGAGGACTAACATTAAAACCAAGGTTTCTCAGAAAATCGAGCAATTCACATTGTGTTTTGATATCTTTATTGTTAAATATTCCTACTGAATAGATCAGAGAATTGAGTTTTCGTTCTGCAACTAACTCACTATTTTTGACCTTAATAGTTCCTGCTGCGGCATTGCGGGGATTGGCGAAGATTTTTCCTCCCACTTTTTCCCTCTCAAGATTTATTCTTTGAAATTCGGAAACTGGCAGATAAATTTCTCCTCTGACTTCAATCGGTTTATAATAGCCTATCTTTTGTGGTATAGAGGATATCATCTTAACATTTTCGGTGACCTCTTCTCCTTTGAAACCATCACCCCGTGTTGTTGCGTATTGCAGATCACCATTTTCATAATAAAGGTTGATACTGAAGCCATCAATTTTCAGCTCTAAGGTCACTGGCAGAAAAGTATTATCTGTATTTTTAGCAGCTCTTTTGAGAAAGGATTCTACTTCTTCCAAAGTATAGGCATTATCAAGACTGAACATTCTGACTTTATGCTCAATGACTTTTGCTATCAGTCTGATATCATCACCCACCTTGGCAGTTGGTGATTCTTTGCTTTTGAACTGGGGATACCTCTCTTCCAGTTCAGTCAGTTTCTTCAGGAGTTGATCATATTCATAATCGCTTATCTCCGGCTCTGTGAATAGATAATAGAGCTGATTATGTTTTTCGATCAATTTTCTTAATCTTTTTATTTCCTTCTCGATTCTTTTTTCTTCTGTTGTCACTTATCTAACCTGTTACTCAATCATTCTTCATGAAATTTTCTCTTGGGGGGTTATCAAACTCTTTAAATAATGGATTGACTTTCTAAAACAGGATTTTTCGGTCTCTAATGTGTAAGTAACAGGTAGAGTAAAACTGTGCTCGAACACTTCCTGAAAATCAATAATACCCTCTCCCAGAGCAAGATGACTATCCTCTTCACCGTTATTATCACTCAGATGAATATGTTGTATTTTTTGACTGAGAGAACTCCACCAATCAAGGAAATTAGCTTCAGAATAACAATAAATATGTGCTATATCAAGACATATTGATAACTTATCCGATGGAAAACGCTGGAAAATGGTTGCAAAGATCTCCGGATCCGGTTCAAAAGTATTCTCTAACAAAAGTGTAATATCTTTTTCTTCACAGTATCCGAGTATTTTCTCCAGATTTTGATAAAAGCTCTGTAACCATTTTTCCAAACCTATTGCTGGTATATAAGAAGGGGTTGCAACATGCATTACTGCCCTTTTCATATTTAGCTCAGAACAGCGTTTCAATCCCTGTATGATAATTTCATAAGATAGTTTTCGAATGTAGGTATCCTTGCAACCAAGCTGTAATCCATAAAAGGGTAGATGGAATATTGTTCTAAGATTCAGTTCGGAAATAGTATGCGCTAATGTTCTTGCAAATGGTTGATATTTTTCATAAAGATAAGATGAGTCGGTAATGCACAATTCCAGATTTAGCTCCAGCTCTTTTAATAATGTTAGATTTTGATGAATCTCTTCATTAAGGTCTATTTTGCCGTAAAATCTCTCATTCATTTCTTACTTATCCTTGAAAAACTAACTTTTTTTTATTCTTCTATCTTGCGGTATCTTTCCAGACCTGTCAGCAAGATATTCATTGCTTTGAGCAGGGCATCAGTATTAAGCACATAAGCTATTCTCAATTCATCTTTACCACGTTCAGGTGTGGCATAGAATCCTTCAGCCGGAGCTGCCATTACCGTCTCTCCGTCTATTTCGAATTCACTTAACAGCCAGATGATGAATTTCTCAGCATCCATAACAGGTAGTTTGGGGAAAATATAAAAAGCTCCACCCGGCTTAGTACATACTATCTCAGGATTTTTTTGCAATTCAGCATAAACCAGATCACGACGTTTAGTATACTCCTTGATTATTCCTGTAAAATAATCATCACCAAGCTCTAAACAGGCATTTGAGGCATATTGATCAATAGTGGGGGGGCAGAGCCGTGCTTGAGCAAATTTCAGTACAGCAGCCATCAGATCTCTGTTCTTCGATACGATACATCCTACTCGTGCACCACAGGCACTATATCTTTTAGAGACACTGTCAACTATCATCGTCCGGTCAGATATATCGGTAAATTCCAAAATGCTGGTATGATGCAAACCATCATATACAAACTCACGATAAACCTCATCAGAAATGACAAAGAGATTATGCTCCTTGGCTAATTCTACTACTCTCTGTAATTCCTCCTTAGTATAGACCGTTCCTGTAGGATTACCGGGATTACAGAGCATTATGGCTCTCGTTCTCGGAGTTATCAATTTTGCGATCTCTTCTTTAGTTGGCAAAGCAAAACCATTTTCGGCAAAGGTAGTTAAAGGAACGATCTTGATGCCTGCCATTGTGGCAAAGCCATTATAGTTGGTGTATAAAGGTTCCGGTATAATGATCTCATCACCTTCGTTACAGGTAACATAAAAGGCAAAAACAATAGCTTCCGAACCCGCTACGGTGACGATTATGTCATCCGCTTCAACCTTCAGTCCGCATTTTTGATAATAACCGGCAAGCCCCTGACGGTATTCATCTAAACCTTGCGAAGGTCCATACCCTAAAACCTTTTCACTGAAGCGATGGTAAGCATCCATCATTACTTGTGGGGTCTCAATGTCAGGTTGTCCGATATTGAGATGATAGACCTTGATCCCCTTTTGTTTGGCTGAATTAGCATAAGGCATCAGTTTACGGATCGGTGATGCCTGTACATCATAAGCTCGTTGTGATAATTTCATTATTATTCTCCTCTATCTTTCTTGTATTTCTCTATTCCGATAATCTCTATTTACATACTGTAATCTGTCCATTTCAAATTGGAATTCTGTCATTTTGCTCTCTATTTCCTCTTTGGTGTTGATAAACACCGGTTCTCCACAAGAGACGCTGATAATGCTCTTTGGTTTTGGTACCCGAAAGAGATCCCAAGTCGGGAAGAGCCATTCCCGGTCAATATCAACAGCCATAGGGATTAACGGCAAGTTGGTATGATAAGCCATAAATAATATACTTTTCTTTAAAACTTCACGAGGACCTAACGGTCCGTCAGGTGTTACAGCTAAGCTATGTTCACCGGCTATTTTCAGGAACTGAAGCAATGCCTCCGTACCTCTTCTTGTGGAAGATCCCCGAACTACTTTATAACCAAGTAACTCGGTTGGTCCGGCAATGATCTCACCCTCTTTCGATTGAGACACGATAATAGCAACATTTTGCTTTCTGTAGAGATACATCAGAGGGATGATATTGCGATGCCAGAAAACGTAAATACAGGGGGTTGCCGGTCGTGGTGTCTGTTCTCGATAAATCAACGTTTTCCCGAGAAGAAGAATCATCCAACACACAAGATGCTTTTCCAGAAAAAAGAGCAGCTTTGTTAACATCTATTCCTTCTCTACCATCCTCTCGATTATTGAAGCAACCTCTTTTGATGCAGATTTCTCACTGAGTAGGTCCTTTATTTTTGCCAGTTCGGTTTTAATCTTATTGTATTCACTCTGATTAGAAAGATAATCTTTTATGTTGCTGTATATCTTATCACCGTTGACATCGTCCTGAATGAGTTCCGGTATGACATCATCCTCTAAGATGATATTCGGTAAACCGATGCGTTTGATCCTGACCAATTCCTTAGCTATTGTATAGGATATTTTACTCGTTTTATAGACGATTATGAACGGAGTACCGATAAATGCCGTTTCTAAAGTAGCTGTTCCCGATGTTACTGCCATAAAATGTGAGTATTTCATCATCTCATACATATAGCCGTCAATAATAAAGATATTTTTAACCATTTCTACGGGTATGAAACTCATAAAAAGCTCGTTGCTGACAGTATGAGATTTTGAGAGAAGGAACTCGTAATCTTCATCGGAGAATTTCCTGATCGCTTCCATAAAAACGGGGAGTATCTTCTTGATCTCAGTGTCTCTACTGCCAGGCATAAATCCGAGCCATTGCTTCTCCGGATTCAAACCAAATGTACGGGCAAATTGTTCTCGATCCACCTCTACCTTTATCTCTTCAGCTATTGGATGACCTACATATTCGGAAGTTACCCGATGTAAATCGAGCAACTCCTTTTCAAAAGGGAGAATGGAAGCAACAAAATTAGTATATTCATACAATTTTTTTACTCTACCGTGCCGCCATGCCCAAAATTGCGGACAAATAAAGTATAGGACCGGAATATCGAGTTCATAAGCCATCTTGGCTAATCTGAGATTAAGCCCCGGATAATCTACCAGGACTACCAAATCGGGCTTGATATTCTGAAAGTATTTCTTGGTCTCTTTTTCCACTCGCCAGATGAAAGGCAAACTTTTTAATACCTCCCAAAAACCCATTAAAGAAAACTTGCGAAAGGGGAATAATGGAGTGAAACCTTCCGCCTGCATACGGTGACCACCAATCCCTATATGACGATAATCAACACCTTGTTCCTTTAACGCTTTCAATACCATCGAGGAATGCAAATCACCCGAATTTTCTCCAGCTACCCAGAAGATTGTCTTTTTTGGCTCACTCATATTTTTCCTCAAATTTACTATCAATTCAGTATTGAATTATTTGTAAAGAAAATCTTATTATTACTGCCTTCTTCAAAGAGATACCATTCTCTTACCATTAGTCACCCTACGAGTCGGACCTAGCCGACTCGTAGAGTGACTAATAGTAAAAGACAATAATACAAGGGATGATCAATGATTACATCCTCTTTGATTTTCCGAGTTTTCAATCTAGGTGAAATAAGCAAAGTATCAATATGGATGGAACAGAAATTGCACTAAAGTTTGCAAATAGAATGATAATCTCTATTAGTTTTTCTTGAAAGAATAAGTTTTCTGCAGAAAGAGATCATTGAAACCTTTAATCTATCGATAGAATTCGACATTTATCGGAGGTAAAAATGAGAGAGAGAGTAATCATAGCGTTTCTTGTTTTGATGTTCACAATGTTTACACTTCTATGTGCTCAAATGGGGGAGCCGATCAAGATCAATCAGGAATATGAGTGGATCTTATCTGCCGGGCAGAAAGGACTAAGACAGGCAGGAGATACCGTTCATCTAACTTATCGGACATATGGTCCAGGTAATGACTACTCCCCCCAAATAGTATATACTAAATCAAGCGAACCATTCAATGAGTTCTCGGTTCTGGAAATTGCGGAAATGATGGATCACTGGGGGGTGATCTTTGGAGATCCGGTATTGGAATTGATGTCCGACGGGAGAGTTCTCATTTTCTATCCACTTTATAACATCGATGATGAGATTTATCATTTAATGAAGACGGAAATAAGTCCCGAAGGAATTATTGTCTCTACTGAATCGATCTATCAGAGTGTTTACACAACAGCCGCTGTTGTCAACGATGACGACAATCTTCATCTCCTCTTTAAAAATGGTTTCGAACATGAGTTAGATATCATTGATTATCATTTATTCTTCGATAAATATAGCTCATTAGATGATGTAGAGGGGAATGTCAGGTTTTATGGGCAGGATGTAATTCATGGCAGAGTTCATAGTAATACTGACATCTGGATCAGACAGATCGGAGGGGGAGATAATAACGGTTGGCCAACCTTCTATGGACTGGTAACGACTGTCGGCGAAATAAGGGTTTTTGGTGGAGGTGCTTATCCGATAGAACAGGTATTCCGCGGTGGTTTGATCGAAAACTATCAACATTTTGATCTACCTGGAGGAGCAGATTTGATCAGGCGAAACGGAGTTAGGTTATTTGGAGAATCTCAGTCTGATAACAAAATTGCCTTTGTTAATATCAATGGTTTATTATATAATGCACGGATCGGTCATATTGAAGAAATTCATCCACCGGAAGAGTTTATTATTTACGATCAATATCCTCCTTATGGTCCTATAGGTAATCAAATAGGGGTCAATTATATCGCCAGACATGATACAACATGGGTTGTAATGAGCGGAACTCTGTCTAATGATACTTCTTATTGGGTTCCTTTTGAATTGTGGATTTCCGGTAATGTTGCAGGTTTACAGACATGGGGCAGTTCGCATAATATCTATATTAAAGATGATCTTACTTATCAAAACACTATCGTTGGTCAACCCCCTGATGGTGGTTTAGATGGTGAATATCCGGTCAATGAGACTGACATGTTAGCTCTCGTTTCTGAGAAATCTATTCTGATCCAGTATGGATACCGTGATCCTACCGATGGCATGAGATACAAACCTAACTGCAACAGTGTGAACATCTATGGTTATCTCTTTGCTCTCGGTGATGGTCAGGGAGAGACTACACCTGCAGGGGTTCATTATAAAGATGGGATCTTTTCTTTCCAGTATCAATTTCCCAAAGGATCTACCCCCGATCAAATGTTTCAAGGCGATTTTTATACCCAGATTGATCTGCACCTGCGAAGATATCCTACTTCATCTTTAGATCCTTGGCCTCCCGGTTTGGATTATCCTTGGTATAATCCGCTTTGGCCTGAACCCGGTCCTATCTTTAGTCCAGGAGCACCATATTCTATACCTATCCCCAATCCTCATGGAGCACCCAGTGTTACATACTTAAGGGGGTCTATCAATCTTTTCGGTGGTTTTGCCTCCAGAAGATGTGGTTATGTCCGTCGTAGCGGGAATGCAGATTACGATACCGGTATCTGGGATATAGATAATCACTTTTTTGGACATCACTCTAATGGATTAACTCCACCCGGTGGGGCAAGCGGTTATGATAAAAACTATTTTCATGATTCCCGCTTGGAGTATCTAAGACCACTCGATGTTCCGAGTAGTAGTATTTTAGATGGTGCAGCTAATTTTGCTTTTCATTATTGGAGGCAGGAAGAGGGCTCAGAGGATTTTAGTCCCGTTCTATCTGAGGATTTAATCCGCTTTAAGGATAACTTGTTGATTGACGCCCATAACAATAGAGTGGCTATCTTGATGAGTAACAATTTGCTGCTTTCTGATGAAACCGGTAGTAACTTTCAGGAATTTGGACTCGACATTACCAACGACAGTATTATTGATCTGGTTTATAGTGCCGAAGGGATCTTTATTTTGTCTCAAGATAAGCTGCAAAGATTTGATCCAGGGAGTTACGAACTGTTTACAATCGATGAACGAATACTGCCTAACTGGGAGCAAGGCATTGCAACGGATGTTGGGAATGTATTCTGGGCTGCTTCAATAAATGAGGAGATAATTCAATTCAATGTCTATAATCCTACTGGAGATCTGTTGGATCAATATATTTGGCAGCACGGTATTGTAAGACATCCAGGGAGTGATTTCGAAAACTCAAAAAGTCCTCTGGGTCTTATTGCTCAAGATAACCAGATCTTCCTTACTCTGCATATTGGCTTGGAAGAGGAAGCAATAGCTCCTGGAGTCGGTGAGCTCTATCTGGCTAACGGGATTTTGGAATATCAGTCAGTTGACACCGTAGATTTAATACCTTACCCTGAATTGTATCACTACCCAAACCCTGTTTATCGCAATATAGGCAACCGAAGTCAAGCAGTTAACATCAATTTCAATCTACCTCAAGATTCTCTTGTGAAGATAAACATTTACAATATCAAAGGACAGTTAGTGAAAAATCTCATTAAGGAAAACTTTTCTCGGGGTAATTATACTCTGCAATGGGATGGAAGAGACAGTAAGAACAGATCTGTTGCTCAAGGTATTTATTTTTATGAGATGGTGACTAACAACAGTAATTTAGTGCGAAAATTTTTGCTACTTAATTAGACGGAGGGAGGGTGAGTAGAGAACAGACGGTAGTTTCAACTCTGCCGTCTGTTCATATTCATTGATGTATGAAGAAACAATACAGATATCATTATGACTCTCCAATTGGTTTGTTAGGGATAATCTCTTCTGAAACAGATTTACTTTCAATCTCATTCCTTGGTACCGGGAAACCAAAGAAACAAGAATTAAATGAGATCATTACCGAGACTATCAACCAGTTAAAAGAGTATTTTTCCGGTAAGAGGAAGTATTTCCATTTAAAACTTAGCTTTGAAGGACATACATCTTTCCAAAAAGGTGTCTGGCAGGCATTAAGTCAGATTCCTTATGCCAAGACCGCATCATATAGTGAGATCGCAAAAAAAATAAGCAAGGAGCAGGCAGTCAGAGCTGTAGGGAATGCTTGTGGCAAAAATCCCTTTTTGATCATTATTCCCTGCCATAGAGTGTTGAGGAAAGATGGTTCCTTTGGCGGTTTCTCTGCCGGTGATGATCTGAAACAAAAACTACTCGATCACGAATATAGATTTACAAAGTAAAAAAACACAAGATTAGATAAACATGTAGAACTCTTTGTAGGGGCAATTCACGAATTGCCCTTCAAAAACAATCATAAATAAACTCTTTTCTCCCGATTCAAAAACTCAGGTGTCTTTTAACTCAAAAATAATTGCCATAGTACCAGAATTGATTAGATTTTATAAGAAAAAAGAGTTTGGAGGTTGTTATGGCAACAGTAACTTTGAAAGGGAATCCGGTACAGCTTTATGGTGACTTACCGGATAGGGAATCCAAGGCACCATATTTCCGATTGGTTAAATCAGACCTCTCCGAGGTTACAATAGATGATTTCAAGGGAAAAAACTTGATCCTCAACATTTTCCCCAGTATTGATACATCTGTCTGTGCTATGTCGGTAAGAAAATTTAACGAAGCAGCTGATAAACTACCAGATACTGTAGTATTAGGAATTTCCCATGATCTTCCTTTTGCACTACAGCGCCATTGTGCAGCAGAGGGATTAAATAACATCATTCCTCTTTCTGCCTTTAGAGCTCCGGATTTTGGTAAAGAGTATGGATTATTAATTACTTCAGGTCCAATGAAGGGTTTACTCAGTAGAGCAGTAATTGGCATTGATAAAGAAGGAAAAATAATCTATACTCAATTAGTACCGGAAATAGGTAATGAACCTGACTATGAGAAGGTGTTAGCTGTTTTCAAATAATTAGAACTGAGTAAGATGTAATAATAACTAAAGAGACGGTAAACATTGTGTTACCGTCTTTTTTATTCAACCTTTTTTCTTCTGTCGATCTCTCTTTCCAGATCACGTTTCTGGATATCTTCCCGTTTATCGTATTGCTTCTTACCTTTTGCTAAAACTATTGTCACCTTGCAGAGTCCCTTTTCATTAATGAAAATATCCTTAGGTATCAGAGTGAGTCCCTGTTCTTCTGTTTTTTTACTCAGTCGTCTGATCTCGCTTTTATTAAGCAGCAATTTTCTTTTTCTCTCCGGGTCGTGATTAAAAATGTTCCCTTTTTCATAAGGACTGATATGGAGATTATAGAGCCAGACTTCTCCTTTCTCTACTCTGGCAAAGCTGTCTTTGAAATTTATCTTGCCTGCCCGAATCGATTTGATCTCAGTACCAACCAGAACAATACCGGCTTCAAATTCATTCAAAAAGAAATAATTATGTTTGGCTGCTCTATTAGTAAACAATCTCATTCGCTCAATCCTTTGATGATATTTGAATACCTTACTATCTAGATTATAGGTTATTGTCAATCGAATTAATTATCCACACAGGATATATGAAACAATGATTTGCAAGGGTCTATCAGCCCGAATATTGATATTTTATGCTGTAATGGGATAAAAAAGTTTGACAGAATTATTAGTTAATATTGAACATGTTTTTCAATGGAATATAAGATATTTAAAGGAAATCATGTTCTCTGCCCTGGTATCAATTTTTTAATTGGTACAGGTAAGTGGAGTAGAGAATCTTTGAACATATTGGTTTCAGACAGTTATGTAAGAGGATATAACGTTGAACTTCGTAATACAAACTTTTAAGGTTGCTTTTGTAGAGAAAAGTTGGGATACTTGTTGTGACTCCAGCTTTAACTGTAAGATGTTGACCTTGAATATGATAAATAAATTAACCAGTGAAAACTAAACAAGGAGAGATTTATGAAACAAAATCTAATTAAACCGCTATTTATTATGTTAATAGTCGGTATGGCAGTAATGCTGAGTGCTCAGACGATTACTATTGATCTGGGTGAGGGAACGGAAACGAATACTACAACAGGAGCTGCCCCATTCAATATCTGGTATAAGAGTTTGAGAACTCAAACAGTCTATACTGCAATGGAACTGAATGCAATCGGTTTTGGCGGACCGGCAACCTTGCAGCAGATCGGTTATTATGTAACTGACGTACCGTTGTATGCATTACCCAATTTTATTCTTCGTGTTAAACATACTACAGCTACCGATGCCTCTGCGCACGATAATGGGCCCTTCACAACCGTTTATACCAATCCTTCTTTGATGCCTGTTGCTGGAGATTGGTACATGCTCGTATTTACAACCGATTTCGATTGGAACGGAACAGATAATATTCTGATCGACACAGCTTTTAGCTTGCTTGATAATTATAGTTCAACCGGACAGCAAAGAATTTATGATGCAGCTAATGGGATGCGATATGTTCGTTCGGACTTAGCAGATCAAACTGATGTTGCAACAACAACAACTGAAAATTACAAACCTCAGATCAGGATGGTTTTTGAAGGCGGAACTTTTATTCAAACCGATATGGCAGCAACGAGTATTATCGGACCGACTTCACCATCTGTTGGTACAACAGCTCAATACACAATAACTGTGCTTAATGTTGGCCAGGTTGTACAGAATAACTATACTGTAAAATTGATGCAAGAGGGTGGAATTGAACTTGATACAATGGTCGGAACAGAAAGTTTAGCTCAAGGTGAAACTGCTGAGTATACTTTGAGCTGGACACCTGATGTCGAAGGTGCAACCTATTTATATGGTGAAGTTGTAATACCGGACGATGAAAATCCGGGAAATAATACCACACCAAATCTCAATGTAGTTGTCATGCCTTCGGGAATTCTTGTCGCCACAATAGGAACTGGAGAAACAACAAATGGAACTTCTGAAGCTGCACCAGTTAATATTTTCTATCGCAGTTTAAGAACACAAACTGTCTATACAGTTGCTGAACTTAATGCAGCAGGGATTTTTGGTGCCAATGATCTTTTATCGATCGCTTATTATGTCACCGGTCTGCCGAATCTGGCATTACCGAATTTCAGGATCAGAGTCAAGCATACTACAGCCACTAATGCCGGTGCTCATGACGCCGGACCTTTTGAACTGGTTTATCAGAATGCTTCCTATATGCCAGTTGTTAATGAATGGAACCTGCTTCCCTTTACTACTCCCTTTGATTGGAACGGGGTAGATAACATCTTGATCGATACAACATTTGATATGGTTGCTAACTGGAGTTCTTCAGGTCAGCAGAGGATTTTCTCATCTCCGGTTGGAATGCGTTATGTCCGCAGTGATTCATCTGATCAAGGAGATGCCACTACTACAGCTACCGTTGATTATAAACCACAAATCCAGATGGCTTTTCAACCCGGTACTATATATGAAGATGATATGGCAGCGACCAATATTACCGGTCCGATAGGAGCTACTGTAGGTACTCCATCCACATATTCAGTAACTGTCCGTAACATGGGTACTGAACTGCAGGATAACTATCAAGTTAAGTTAATTATAACAGATAATGTTGAAGTAGCAACATATACTGCCACAACTCCGTTGAATCAGTATGAATCTGCTACTTTTGATCTTAATTGGACGCCAACGACAGATGGAGTTTTTGATATTTGGGGTCGTGTTGTCTTAACCGGTGATGAGAATCCTGTTAACGATAATACCCAACCAATTAATGTAACAGTTTATCCAGAAGGTACCGCTAACGTACAGATCGGTACAGGAACTACCTCCGGGTATTATATCCCTTGGAATTTCTACTATCGCAACAGTGTTAGCCAGACAATATATTATGATAATGAGATCTATGTCGGCGGACTGATCACACATGTAACATTCTTCAATACTTTCTCAACAAACTTACCAAATATGCCGGTAGCGATTTGGATAGGAGAAACAACTTTAAATGATCTTTCCGGTGGATGGGCTCCGGTTGACCAGCAAACACTTGTCTTTGATGGATTAGTAAATTTCCCCTCAGGGCAGAATGAGATTAGTATTCAGTTACAAACACCATTTTTCTATGGTTCCGGAAATATTGCGATAACTTACCATAGACCGATGGATGATCAATATTATAGTTCGCTTGATCAATTCTACTATACTGCTACTCCTCAATATCCCAACAGAACAAGATATCTGCTATCAGATAGTATTGTATATGATCCATATAACTTAACCGGTGGTACACTTATTTCCAATGTTCCCAATACCAGATTAACATTTACTGTTAGTGATATGGGATCGTTAGAGGGGTATGTTTATGATAGTGTAACAAATGATCCTATTCAGGGGGCTGTTATTCATATCGAAGGTTATACAATGACTCAGACCACCAGCTCTCAGGGACATTTCTTCTTTGGTTATGTTCCGGTAGGAACTCACGATATAACCGCTACAAAATTTGGTTATTATGATGGAGTAGAAACTGTCACGATCATTGAAGGTGAGACCACAGATGTAACATTTAATTTAGTCAGCTTACCACAAGTAACTGTCTCCGGTGATGTAGTTGGCAGTGATGCTCCTGGTATAGGACTTGACGGTGCTACCGTTAGTCTTCAAGGTTACGATAATTATGAAGTAGAAACAGATGCTACTGGTGATTTTACTATCCCCGGAGTTTATGCTGATCATACATACTCAATTACAGTAGCTTATCCGGGTTATCAAACTTATAACGGAGAAATAGTTGTCGGAAATACCGATTTAGTAGTTCCAACAATAGTTTTGGAAGAGATTGCTTTTCCTGTATCTAACGTAATAGCAGAACTTACAGCAGAGAACAATGTAGATCTGATCTGGAACACACCGGGTAGCGGTGTATTAACTGAGTTCCGATATGATGACGGAGTACAGGTAGCTCAGTTAGGGAGCACCGGTGGAACCAATAATACCGTACTGGGAGCTGTCCATAGAAGAGATGCCCAGATCCATGAAGTAACCTGGATGACCACCAGCGAGGGTGGTCCTCACAATGCGATCAATCTGTTCATCTTTGGTTTGAATGCAGCAGGTATGCCCAATGGTAACGATATACTCTTCTCCCAGATGAATGTTCCCAATGTTGATATGCAATGGAATGTATTTGAATTACCGGATCCTATCGATGCACCTAATGGTTTCTTGGTTGGTCTCAGTTACGCCGGATTCTTGGGTTTAGCAACAGATGATGGATTAGGAGACCCTTGGGCATTTGTTCCTAATACCCAGTTCTTCACTGGAGATTATACAGGAAATGTTTGGGATCCGATCGAGAATTTCTCTTTCTTTGTAAGCTATCTGCTCAGGGCGATAGGTTATGATTATGGTGAGTTAACCCGTACAGCAGAAGAAGTAGCCGTAAGTAGAGATACGAGAGCAATGGATTCCAGACCTAGTAGAGAAGTGATCGGTTTATCAACCGGTAGTAGCAGTCCCAGAGGTATCAAGGTAGATGGTCCTGTTTATAAGAGCAGAGAACGAGCTATCGGATATGAAGCTCAAGCACAAATTAACCGTGAGACCAGAGCATTAGAGGGATATTTAGCATATCGTTTCTTAGCTCAGGATCAGGGTAATGAAAACCTCTGGTCCGAGATAGGAACGATAACATCACCAACCGATACAACTTATACTGATACAGAGTGGTCAACCTTGGATGCCGGTGTATACCAATATGCGATCAAGGCGATCTACACCAATAATGTTCTGTCAGCACCTGCGTTTTCCAATACCTTGGAACACAGCATGACCTCACTGGTAACCATTAACTTGACAACCAACTCAGGAGATCCTGTTACGGGAACGCTAGTTACCTTAATCAATGATGATGGTGATCCGAACCATGTATATACCATGTCATCACCGGCAAGTGGTATAGTAGTATTTCCTAATGTCTGGCGTGGAACTTATACGATAGAAGCACATTTAGCAGGCTTCGAGCATTATGAGGCCTTTGGTGTGCCTATCTTAGACGATACGTTCATGTATGATATCGAACTGATAGAGTTGTTACTGCCAGTAGTCGAACTGACTTATGATATCTTTGATAACAACAATATCACCTTGAACTGGTACGAACCGGGTCATACCTTTGGTGAATATTGGGAGAACGGTTTCGAGACAGGTCAATTACCTGCTGGTTGGGCAATAACGGGAGTCAATACCGATGCCAGTGGTCCTACCCCGGGTTACTGGACAGTGAATAACTACTCATCAGCAGATTATAGTCCAATTGGACAGTATCATTGTGGTCTCTGGTGGAGTTACAATCATCAGGATGAATGGTTAAAGACCCCTGAGTTTGTATGTCCTCCGAATGCAGAGCTTGTATACTGGACTGTAGGTTACTTAGGATCAACCTATGCCGACCATTACTATGTGAAAGTATCAACAGATGGCGGTAGTAATTGGACTGTGCTGCAAGACCTATCAGCTATGACCGGAGGTTGGAATTATTACAATACTCCAATGAGTGTATCTTTGGCAAGTTATGCCGGACAGGAGATCATGTTGGCATGGCAGGCAGTAGATGGACCGACTAATGATGGTCTCTGGTATATCTGGTATGTAGATGATATCAGTGTAGGCGATATGACATTCCGAGCAACCGATCTGATCAGTGAATCTAAAGGAACCAGCCAAACAACACGAACAAGCTCAATTCAAAGAGACATTGAACCTAATCGTGCCTTTACCGGTTATAAGGTAATGCGTAACGATGTAGTACTAGTAGAAGGTCTGCAAGAGTTAACTTACACGGATCTTAACGTTCCGACCGGAACCTATGTCTATGGAGTAATAGCTCAATATACATCAGGAGAAGCTGAGGCAGTCGAGACCGAAGAGATATCTTTTGTCGGCACTGATGATGATAATATCTTAGTTCCGTTAGTTACTGAGCTTCGAGGCAACTATCCGAATCCATTCAATCCTGATACTAATATTAGTTTCAGCTTGAAAGAGTTCTCTCATGTAACGATCGAGATCTACAATGTCAAGGGTCAACGAGTTCGAACACTGGTAAATGGAGATATGGAAGCGGGCTATCATACAGTAGTCTGGAATGGACGTAATGATCAGGGAAGAGAAGCCGGTAGCGGTATCTTCTTCTATAGAATGAAGTCAGGATCATATAACTCAACCAAGAAAATGATCCTCATGAAATAAACACTTGAGTTCCGATATTAATCGGAGTAAATAATTCTACAAAAGGGACGCATATAAGCTATGCGTCCCTTTTGCTTTATCATTGAACATTCTTGTTTTAAAAATCGCCCTAACAAATTCTCCGATAAAAAAGGTTGACTAAAAAGATATAGTTCTTAGATACTATCCTATCAATTTGAATATGGGAAATTTATAGTATCTACGGTGGAGATGAGGAACATTTATCATGGATAATACCTTAAAATTGATTAAATAGTGAATGATAACTTCGATTATCAAATTTGCTGTGAAGAATTTTTTATCATCTTAGGGATATGAAGTATATGTACTTAATATCGATTATCAAATGTTAGTCAGATAACCAACAAAACAAAATTATGAGGAAAAATTTATGAAAACAAATCATTTTAAGCTGTTATTAGTCTTTTCGATCTTAGTGATGACTACTTTCATTTACGGTCAGACCTTTGTTTGGGAAGAAGATTTTGCTGTGGATCCGGGTACTTGGACTTTAGAATCTCATTGGTCCATAACATCCGGTTATCTTCAGTTTTACTGGTCACCCACAACCGAGAACTATAATTTTTCGGCTACTTCCCCAGTAATAACGATCCCGGATAATGCGGGTGATCTGCATGTTACGCAATGGGTTAATTACTATTCTTATGTAGATGAGGCATTCGAGATAGCAGTGCTTGTTGACGGGACACCAACAGTTCTATGGACTCACAGTGGAACTGATTGGGGTGCTGATGGAGGTCAACTGTTAACATTGTCATTAGTACCGTTCCAAAATCAGGACGTTCAACTACGTTTCCGTTCCTGGGGGACAAGTACCTGGAATATCAACTGGTGGAGGATTTATCATTTAGCTATTGAAGGATCTTTTGATAACGACCTACAGGCATTGAGCTTAACAGGTCCTAATAGTGCGACGGTTGGTATTCCGGTTGATTATACTATTGCAGTTCGTAATGCAGGTATGAATACTCAGTCCGATTATACTGTTAAGTTGATGCAAGAGGGTGGAATTGAACTTGGTTCTACTGCCGGTACCACAATAGAACAAGGCCAAGTTATTGACTATGTCTTTACCTGGACGCCTGATGTGGCGGGAGCAACTTATCTGTACGGTGAGGTAGTGTTAACTGATGATGAAGTTCCCGGTAACAATATTACACCGAACTTGAATGTGGCAGTACAACCATCCGGCACGGCAGCGGTTAATATAGGAACAGATACAACAACAGCTAACACTTTACCTCTCAACTTTTTCTATAGAAACAGTATGTCTCAGACTATCTACATGGCTTCGGAGCTCAATATTGGTGGCTTGTTAACGGGGATCACATATTATAGCAATTTTACCCAAGATTTACCGAACATGCCAGTAAAGATCTGGGTAGGAGAGACAGATCTTGATAACCTATCTGCTGGTTGGATACCAGCTACCCAGCTGCAATTAGTATTTGACGGTACAATTGATTTTCCTATTGGTCAGAATACGATTAATATTGCTTTACAGAATCCTTATGCTTATAGTGGTTCGAATCTGGTAATATTAGCCAATAGACCAATGGATACTCAATATTATCAATCTACGAATCATTTCTTTTATTCCGTGACAGCATTTGCCAATAGATCAAGGAATGTGCAAGCTGATGCTACGGAATACTTTCCTGACAATCCACCCACTACTGGTACTCTGACAAATCGAGTTCCTAATACAACTTTGTATTTTGTTACAGCCGGTATGGGTGTTTTAGACGGATATGTTTATAACAGCGACACAAATGATCCTTTAGCAGGGGCTGCTGTAGAGGTAATCGGCACCAACTATAACGCTGTAACCAATAATAATGGTTATTTTGTATTCCCTTATGTACCGGAAGGGACTTATGATGTTAAAGCATCTATCTTTGGCTATAATGATCTGATATTAGAAGACGTTTTAGTTGAAGAAGACGAGACTACAACCATCTCCTTCTATTTAGTACAGCTTGATAACGTTACAGTATCAGGTCAGGTAGTTGGGAGTGATCAACCGACCGTAGGATTGGTAGGTGGTCTAGTAAATCTTACCGGTTACGAAAACTATAGCACAACAACCGGCGCTAATGGGATGTTTTCTATACCCGGGGTATATACTAATCAAACCTACAATATCAGTGTAATGGTAGAGGGTTATGCTCCCTATACAGGTCAGGTTACAGTGGGTGAAGTGGATCTGGATGTTGGTGTTATCATTGTTGATGAGATCGCTTATCCACCTTACAATGTTGTTGCTACTCAGAGTCCTGATGATACCTATGTTGATTTGATCTGGAGTTCACCTTTAGCTATTGATTACTACTTCTCAGATTTCGAAAATGATGATGGTGGCTGGGAAGCTACAGCAGATTGGCATCCTGTAGGTGACTGGGAATGGGCAAACAATTATGATGTTAATAACTGGTATAATTCCGGTTCAGATACCGCAACACCACCACCGTTTGCTTATTCAGGTACAGGATTATGGGGAACTGTGATTTTTACCAATCACACTAATTCCGGTGGTTTTAGTTATCTGTCTCAGACATTTGACTTTACTACTTTCACCGATGCTACTATGATCTTCTGGAGCTGGAACGATTCTTTCGGTAATTTTGATTATGGTCAGGTAAGAGTAAATGGTCAGATTGTTTGGGGACCGGCATGGGATTACACAAATACTCAATGGCAAGAGGTAGTGATAGATCTTTCAGCTTTTGATGGTTTATCTGAAGTTGAAATTGTCTTTGAACACTACGCAACTACTGTTGTAAATTATGCCGGTTGGTATATAGATGATGTATATATCGGTTCAGAACCTCAAGGAAGAAGAGCAGATAATATTGACCAGAGCTTTATTGATAGTATTGGACAATTATCTTCTCGAAATTTCAGAGATTCTAATAGAGTCCTTGAGGGATTTAGGATTTACCGTTTCCTCAATGAAGATACGGATAATGAAGATAACTGGGTAGAATTAGCGACAGTTACTGATACCACATATACCGATAATGGTTGGGCTACTGTTGATGGTGGATATTATCGGTATGGTGTGAAGTCAGTACATACTAATGATGTTGTTTCTGCAGCAGCTATCTCCAACTGGGTAGGTAAAGATTTAACAACCAATGTGACCGTTAATATTACTACTAATGATGGCACTAGTGCTGAAGGAGCTGAAGTTACACTTTTCTGCCTTGATCAGGATCCTGACGGTAATAGTCCTGTCTATACCCAAGTAGCAGTTGGATCATTTCCTGCTGTAGCTCAATTCAATAATGTATTGCAGGGTAATTATGATCTGGAAGTAACCTTAACCGGTTATGCTACTTATACTCAATCAAATATTCCAATACAAGATGTAACAGTACTTGATGTTATGGTTACAGAAATCCCCTTCCCTGTATCTAACGTAATAGCAGAACTTACAGCAGAGAACAATGTAGATCTGATCTGGAACACACCGGGTAGCGGTGTATTAACTGAGTTCCGATATGATGACGGAGTACAGGTAGCTCAGTTAGGGAGCACCGGTGGAACCAATAATACCGTACTGGGAGCTGTCCATAGAAGAGATGCCCAGATCCATGAAGTAACCTGGATGACCACCAGCGAGGGTGGTCCTCACAATGCGATCAATCTGTTCATCTTTGGTTTGAATGCAGCAGGTATGCCCAATGGTAACGATATACTCTTCTCCCAGATGAATGTTCCCAATGTTGATATGCAATGGAATGTATTTGAATTACCGGATCCTATCGATGCACCTAATGGTTTCTTGGTTGGTCTCAGTTACGCCGGATTCTTGGGTTTAGCAACAGATGATGGATTAGGAGACCCTTGGGCATTTGTTCCTAATACCCAGTTCTTCACTGGAGATTATACAGGAAATGTTTGGGATCCGATCGAGAATTTCTCTTTCTTTGTAAGCTATCTGCTCAGGGCGATAGGTTATGATTATGGTGAGTTAACCCGTACAGCAGAAGAAGTAGCCGTAAGTAGAGATACGAGAGCAATGGATTCCAGACCTAGTAGAGAAGTGATCGGTTTATCAACCGGTAGTAGCAGTCCCAGAGGTATCAAGGTAGATGGTCCTGTTTATAAGAGCAGAGAACGAGCTATCGGATATGAAGCTCAAGCACAAATTAACCGTGAGACCAGAGCATTAGAGGGATATTTAGCATATCGTTTCTTAGCTCAGGATCAGGGTAATGAAAACCTCTGGTCCGAGATAGGAACGATAACATCACCAACCGATACAACTTATACTGATACAGAGTGGTCAACCTTGGATGCCGGTGTATACCAATATGCGATCAAGGCGATCTACACCAATAATGTTCTGTCAGCACCTGCGTTTTCCAATACCTTGGAACACAGCATGACCTCACTGGTAACCATTAACTTGACAACCAACTCAGGAGATCCTGTTACGGGAACGCTAGTTACCTTAATCAATGATGATGGTGATCCGAACCATGTATATACCATGTCATCACCGGCAAGTGGTATAGTAGTATTTCCTAATGTCTGGCGTGGAACTTATACGATAGAAGCACATTTAGCAGGCTTCGAGCATTATGAGGCCTTTGGTGTGCCTATCTTAGACGATACGTTCATGTATGATATCGAACTGATAGAGTTGTTACTGCCAGTAGTCGAACTGACTTATGATATCTTTGATAACAACAATATCACCTTGAACTGGTACGAACCGGGTCATACCTTTGGTGAATATTGGGAGAACGGTTTCGAGACAGGTCAATTACCTGCTGGTTGGGCAATAACGGGAGTCAATACCGATGCCAGTGGTCCTACCCCGGGTTACTGGACAGTGAATAACTACTCATCAGCAGATTATAGTCCAATTGGACAGTATCATTGTGGTCTCTGGTGGAGTTACAATCATCAGGATGAATGGTTAAAGACCCCTGAGTTTGTATGTCCTCCGAATGCAGAGCTTGTATACTGGACTGTAGGTTACTTAGGATCAACCTATGCCGACCATTACTATGTGAAAGTATCAACAGATGGCGGTAGTAATTGGACTGTGCTGCAAGACCTATCAGCTATGACCGGAGGTTGGAATTATTACAATACTCCAATGAGTGTATCTTTGGCAAGTTATGCCGGACAGGAGATCATGTTGGCATGGCAGGCAGTAGATGGACCGACTAATGATGGTCTCTGGTATATCTGGTATGTAGATGATATCAGTGTAGGCGATATGACATTCCGAGCAACCGATCTGATCAGTGAATCTAAAGGAACCAGCCAAACAACACGAACAAGCTCAATTCAAAGAGACATTGAACCTAATCGTGCCTTTACCGGTTATAAGGTAATGCGTAACGATGTAGTACTAGTAGAAGGTCTGCAAGAGTTAACTTACACGGATCTTAACGTTCCGACCGGAACCTATGTCTATGGAGTAATAGCTCAATATACATCAGGAGAAGCTGAGGCAGTCGAGACCGAAGAGATATCTTTTGTCGGCACTGATGATGATAATATCTTAGTTCCGTTAGTTACTGAGCTTCGAGGCAACTATCCGAATCCATTCAATCCTGATACTAATATTAGTTTCAGCTTGAAAGAGTTCTCTCATGTAACGATCGAGATCTACAATGTCAAGGGTCAACGAGTTCGAACACTGGTAAATGGAGATATGGAAGCGGGCTATCATACAGTAGTCTGGAATGGACGTAATGATCAGGGAAGAGAAGCCGGTAGCGGTATCTTCTTCTATAGAATGAAGTCAGGATCATATAACTCAACCAAGAAAATGATCCTCATGAAATAAAGTATAACCACTATAAATGTAAAGGGGAGCAAACTTGCTCCCCTTTTTTTATTCTATAGACAGTTAATTAATTATAATAACTAATGTCTCTATTGATTATGACAACCCTTTGATATTGCCATCGTTATCTATATCGATGATCTCCGCGTTCGGTTTCTTTGGTAAGCCCGGCATTCTCATGATTTCTCCTGTTATAGGGATCAAGAATCCTGCACCTGCTGCTACCAAAATCTCCCTAACAGTAACTAAGAAGTCTTTAGGTCTTCCTAATAGTTCTGGATTATCAGAAAGAGATTTTTGAGTCTTAGCAATACAAACAGGAAGCTTATCAAAGCCATGTTTGTATATTTTTTTTAACTCTTTGCGAGCATAAGAAGTGAAGTCAATATTTACTGCACCGTAAATTTCAGTTGCGATCTTATAGATCTTTTCTTCTACCGGAGAATTCCAATCATAGAGCGGATTCAATTCACACTTTTCTTTATCAATTAAGCCAACGACTTTTTCAGCCAGATTAAGACCACCGGCACTTCCTTTTTGGAAATAATCTACTATCTCGATAGCAGTGTTCTTTTTTCGGCAAAAGTCTGTAATAATTTTTATCTCTTTTTCTGTGTCGGTAGAAAAGCGATTGAGTGCAACTACTGACTTCATGCCAAACTTGTTAATATTTTCTATGTGTTTCTCTAAGTTTACCAGACCTTTTTTTACTGCTTCAGGGTCGGGATATGCCAAATCCTTTAGTTTTGCATCTCCATGCATTTTTAAAGCTCTAACTGTTGCAACTAAAACAACAGCGGAAGTACAGAATTGACCATAGCGGCAAACAATATCAAAGAATTTCTCAGCACCTAAATCAAAACCAAACCCAGCTTCAGTGACGACATAATCAGCCAATCGAAGAGCAGTTTTGGTAGCAATAATACTATTAGCACCTTGTGCTATGTTGGCAAATGGACCACCATGTACAAAGGCAGGTGTATTCTCAGTAGTTTGCACTAAATTTGGGCGTAAGGCATCTTTTAAAAGTGCTGCTAAACTTCCTTGTACACCTAACATGCTCACTGAAACTGGTTGATCATCAAAAGTATAAGCTACTATGATGTCACCAATTTTTTCTTTTAACTCATCAAGGTTATTGGATAGGCAGAGGATAGCCATGAATTCGGAAGCTGAAGTAATATCAAATCCTTCTTCTCTTGGTATTCCTTGTCCTTTCCCACCTAACCCTATAATAACACGACGTAAGGATCGGTCATTAACGTCTAATACTCTTCGCCAGACCACTTTTACAGGGTCTATGTTCAATTTATTACCGGAATAAATATGATTATCAACCAAGGCGGCGAGTGTATTATGAGCTGCTGTTATAGCATGCATATCACCGGTAAAATGAAGATTGATGTCTTCCATAGGTAGGACTTGAGAATATCCGCCACCGGCTGCACCACCTTTGACTCCTAAAGTCGGTCCGAGTGATGGTTCACGAATAGCAACTATACATTTGTTACCAATCTTGTTTAGTGCCATAGAGAGCCCGATAGAAGTTGTTGTTTTCCCTTCACCGGCAGGAGTGGGAGTAATGGCAGAAACAAGTATAAGTTTACCATAAGGCAACTTTTCGATTCTTTTTAGGGCTTTATAAGTTAATTTTGCCTTACTGCTCCCGTAAAGTTCAAGTTCTTCGGGTTTTAAACCAATCGTTTTTCCAATATCTGTTATTCCTTTTAGTTTAGTCTTTTGAGCTATTTCTATATCACTGAGCATGTAATTAATTCCTCCTATGTAAAGTTCTGTCCTGATTTCTGTTGTTGTTATTTCTTAAACTATGATCTTATCTCTATATAGCGAAAGCCAGAGTATGTGAGAAATCTCTTCCTTGATTATTTTTTCCAAAACATCTTTAGCTTTCGACTCTTTTATTATATCTCTGATACCTTGGAAATAGAGCAGAGTATCCTTTTCAAAATTGATAGCAGTTTCTATCAAGGATAATTCATCTTTTGCCTGTTCAACAGTCTTAATCGCTGCATTAGGATTATTAAAGACTCTATAATTAACGATTGATTTTAGATAATCACTAACGACTTCTTGTTCACTACCCAAGTCTAAAAGTTCAAAATCATCTTTAGTGTGTAAATTATTAAAGGTAATTTCATGCTGTCTTTCTTGATCGCGAAGTTTTAACAATAATTCTCTTCCTTTTTCGTTTAGGTTTTTTCTTTGTAAAGCACCGTCATAAAAAGCATAACCACTTTTTTCAATTTGGATTGCCATTTCAATAATCTCGTTGACTGAAAAATCTGTCATCTAATACCTCCGATATATTCTTTCTTTAAACAGATAAATTTAGATTGAAACTATTTAAGAAAAAACGAGTCAATATACGAAGTCAATCTTTTTTATGAAGAAAAATTTCAATAGAATTTAAATACGAGAAAACTCTTGACCTTATCACAGTGGCAAAGAGTTTGGGAACAACAATTTTAGTTTAACATATATTGGAGGATTGTCTTGTTTATCATAGGTGTCTTGATTGTTCTAGGAATACTTGTAGTTGTTCACGAGTTTGGACATTATATTGCAGCTCGCTCTTTTGGTGTTGAAGTAGAAAAGTTTTCCATTGGCTTCGGTCCTAAGTTATTGGGATATAAATATAAAGGGACAAATTTCCTTATATCTTTAATTCCTCTCGGTGGTTATGTTAAGATGAGTGGAGATGAGCCAAAAGATGGAGTAGAGTTCAGCAATAAGGACTTCTATGGTAAGAAATGGTGGCAAAGGGCTGTTATTGTATTTGCAGGACCAATAGCGAATCTGCTCTTGGGTTTATTGTTGTTTACATTCTCTTTTTGGATTGGTCGAACAGTTGAAGATCATAAGCCAATAGTTGGCAAAGTATCTTCTCAGTACGAGAATCTATTATTACCTCAGGATCAAATTGTTGCTCTGAACAATAATGATATTGAATACTGGAGTCAGTTACCCGAGAAGACAAGAAAAGATGATATCAACGAAGTTGTTATTTTGAGGGATGAACTACTTATCAAAATGGTAACGAGAGATATACAACCCACTACTTGGTATACCGATATACAGCCAGCAGTGTTACCCATAGTTGGTTCGGTAACTCCCGGAATGCCTGCTTATCGTGCAGGTTTGCAGGTAGATGATTTAGTTATTGCCGTAGATGATCAAGAAGTTGACAGTTGGTACGATATGCGAGAGTTAATAGCTAATCATCAGCAAGAAACAGTCGAACTCACTATCAGAAGAGAGGAAGATACTCTTACTATTGCTATTGAATTGGAAAAGAACATCTTATTCGATACAGAACAGAAAATGATCGGGATCACTCAAAAACAACCGGTCAGTTATTTTCAAAGATTTGGTTTTTTCCAATCGATAAATTATGGAGCTATTTCTACGGTTACATTCATAGTAGTTAATTACTACGCCTTGTTTCGTCTGATTTCAAGGCCAATCATGGCAAAAGACCAACTTGGCGGACCCGTAATGATTGTTGCCATGTCCAAGCAAACTACAGCTTTGGGGTGGGGTGCAATAATCTATTTTGTTGCTTCCATTAGTTTAATTCTGATGATTATGAATCTCCTACCAATCCCAATACTGGATGGTGGACATATATTCTTTTACTTTATTGAAGGAATATTCAAAAAGCCGATACCACTCAAGACTCAAGCTTTGATCCAACAAATTGGTTTTATGATTCTCATAGCATTAATGATCTTTGTTTTCTATAATGATATTACCAGATTATTCAGGCGAGATCTCGCAATAAAGAGCCAGCAACAAACTATAGAAAACATTGAAATCCCTGAAAACTCATATTAGCGAGGTAGATTATTTTTAGTTTCTATATCGAAAAAAAACTTGCTAAAGCTCGTCTGGGAAGAATTCACACAAGTCATGGTGATATATTGACTCCTGTCTTTATGCCTGTTGGAACTTCAGCAGCAGTTAAAACCCTCACACCTGCTGAGTTAGAAGAAACTGAAACGCAAATTATTTTAGCAAATACTTACCATCTCTATTTACGACCCGGTCATAAGCTTATCGAACAGGCAGGAGGTCTGCATAATTTCATGGGTTGGAATAGACCGATCTTAACCGATAGCGGTGGCTTTCAAGTCATGAGCCTACAAGGACTAAGAAAGATAACCCAAGAAGGGGTGAGATTTCAGTCACATTTAGATGGAAGTTATCATTTTTTTACTCCTGAAAAGGTAATGGAGATACAAAGATCATTGGGTGCCGATATAATTATGGTGTTTGATGAGTGCCCTTCCTATCCGGAAACAAAGAGCTATATTGCAGAATCGATGAAATTGACACTTGAATGGAGTAAGAGATGTTTGGATGCTCATCAAGAAAATGATAAACAAGCACTTTTTGCTATTGTTCAGGGTGGTATTTATGAAGATTTACGGGAAGAGTGCGCACGGGCTTTAATTTCAATGGATTTTCCCGGATATGCTATTGGTGGATTAGCCGTTGGAGAAGAAAAAAAATATATGTACCGAGTTACGGAATTTCTTAATGATGTATTACCAGCAGATAAACCTCGTTACCTAATGGGAGTAGGTACGCCACTTGACCTGATAAGTAATGTGATGAACGGGGTAGATATGTTTGATTGTGTTATGCCAACAAGAAATGCCAGAAAGGGTACCGTTTTTACTTCACAAGGGAAAGTGATCATAAAAGCCGCTCGTTATAAAGAAGATTTCAGTCCTCTTGATCCCGAGTGTGATTGTTATACATGTAGGAATTTCAGTCGTGCATATCTAAGACATCTTTTTAATATTGATGAGATGTTAGCAATGAGATTAGCTTCACTGCATAGTGTTTATTATTACAATGTTCTCATGAAACGAATCAGAGAAGCTATCTTGGACAATAGCTTACAAGATATTTTAGCAGAATTAGCAGAATTATACGATGACAAAAGGGATGGAGAGTCAGATTATTCCAAAAAAAACTGATAGATTAAAAAGTGGTTTAGGTAGTTTGATCATAAAAAGTTACAATAAGATTATATTGACAAAATATCGGTTCAAAAAGGTAATTAAAATAAAAAGTTGAGGATAAATAATGATCGGGATACTTGAGTTAAAGACCAAGAAAGAAAGACAAGAAATAATTACCATGATCACAGCGTATGATTATTATGCTGCTAAGCTTGTCGAGAAAGCAGGTATAGATATTATTTTGGTCGGTGATAGCTTAGGTATGGTTATTAAAGGAAATAAGAACACTCTTGGAGTATCAATTGAAGATATTGTCTATCATACGAAAGCAGTAAGAAAAGGCGCAGGAGACACTTTTATAATAGCAGATTTACCCTATATGAGTTTTCACGTAAATATAGAAGAGACTAAGAAGAATTCAGCGAAATTAATTGTAGAAGGTGGAGCTGATGCGGTTAAATTAGAGGGGGGAAGTCCGAGTCGTATAGACATGATCAAGGGTATCGTAGATTGTGAAATTCCGGCAGTAGGTCATCTCGGTTTAACTCCTCAATCAATACATAAATTTGGTGGTTATAAAGTACAAGCGAAACAAGAGAAAGAGGCGGAACGGCTTATCAAACAAGCCATAGAAATAGAAAAAGCCGGTGCCTTTATGCTTGTTTTAGAAGCTATACCGGAAAAATTGGCTAAACAGGTTACTGATGAGCTTAAAATCATAACTATCGGAATCGGCGCTGGTAGATATACTGATGGACAAGTTTTGGTGTATAATGATCTTTTCGGATTATCAGACTATCAGCCCAAGTTTGCCAAACAATACATTGATTTAGCCGATATAATTACCAAAAACTTAATGAAATATGCACAAGATGTGAGGGATAAAAAATTTCCTGAGAAGGAGCATATATATTATCCCTTAACTGATACGGAATAATGATATTTGAGTTTAAAATATGAAGGGGACGAGATTTAAACTGCTTAAATACGGGAGTTGATATTAATGAATTTGGAAGAGAGAAGACAAGCATTGACAGCGATGCGTGAAAAAATGGAAGAGCATTTTGTGGAATTGGGACAGTTGCTTAGTGAAATGAAAAAGGAACAGATTTTCAGAATTTATGGATACGAGTCGTTCAAGGATTTCGTTGAAGACGAGTTTAATTTACCAGGTTCTTTAGTAAATAAACTAGTTAGCAACTATAAGTATTATGTTGGGCAGCTTAATCTGGATGAAAACGCTTTAGTCACTATTGGCTTGGACAAATTAAATCTATTGCGACCCATCATAAAGAAAGCTAATCAGTTAGAACAAGAAGAATGGTTACAAAAAGCTCAGAACGAGAAGTCAACGAAGTTGAAAGAAACTATCAAAGATTTAAAAGAAAAGAGCAAGAAAAAAAGTATGAAGGATGTCATTACCGAGCAATTTGTAGAGAATTTTGTAACCTTCTTCAATTGTTCTCAGAAGGAATTGATGTTTAAATTAGCTTTGTACTTCCAAGACTGTGATCTGAATAATATTGAGAAAACGATCAAAGATAAGCAACTAAAATTTAAAGAGAGTGATCTGATCACTTAAAAAACTGAATTACTAATAATTATATATAGAGGATAAAATTATGCAGAAAGTTAAAATACTTTGGGTAGACGATGAAATTGAACATTTTAAACCACATATAATGTTTTTGGAAGAAAGAGATTATGGTGTAAAAACCGTAACTAACGGTAGAGATGCTATTGATTGTATTTTGCAAGAACAATTTGATCTGATACTGCTCGATGAAATGATGCCCGGTTTAGATGGACTTAGTACGCTTCAGGAGATTAAACTTATCAATTCTTCATTGCCCGTTGTAATGATAACTAAGAATGAAGAAGAAGGTCTGATGGAGAAAGCGATAGCAAGTCAGATAGCCGATTACCTAATTAAGCCGGTAAATCCGAACCAGATTATTATGGCTGTTAAAAAGATCTTTCAAGCAGACGAGATACGACAAAATCGTATTGGTGAAGAATACTCCCAGTTTTCTACAAAAATAAACCAAAAGCTATTTGCCAAACCTAACTGGGATGATTGGGCAGAAATCTATCGTGAAATGTGTAAATGGGATTTGGTAATTGATGAGATCAATGATCCCGCCTTAGCTCAAACACATTTTTTGGAGAAACGTAATAGTAATTCCGAGTTCTGTAATTATATTGAAGAACAATATCCCCGGTGGTTAAAGAGTGACGAACGACCGGCTTTATCTTATGATGTGGTAAGTGAATATATAACCCCGCTATTCAAAGAGAATAAACCTGTTTATTTTATTATCCTGGATTGTCTTCGTCTTGATCAATACTATGCGATTGAACCCTTTATTTCCGAGCTATTTGATATTAAACTGAATCTTTACTATTCTATTCTTCCGACTGCCACGCCATATTCCAGAAATTCGCTTTTCAGCGGTTTACTTCCAGTTGATATAGCAAATGAATTTCCTTCTTATTGGGTTGATTTAGCAGAGATGGAAAATAGCCGAAACCGGAATGAACATCAATTATTAGATGCTCATTTGAACGACTTGGGTCATCATTTAGAACCATCGAGTAAATATGTAAAGATATTCAACATTGAGGAGGGTAACTTCGTTATCAGAAAGATAGAAGCTTGGAACAATGATAAACTAATTGTACTGGTTTATAACTTTCTCGATTTACTTACTCACCATAGATCTCGTGATCAGATCCTACAGGAGACTATTCCTAATGAGCAAGCGTTACGAGCTTTTACGAAACACTGGTTTCTCCATTCATCATTCTATGAAGCGTTAAAAGTAATCAGTAAACAGGATGCAATAGTTATTGTCAGTACTGATCACGGATCAATTCGAGTTAACAGGGCAACCCAAGCTGTTGGCGACAAAGAGACTACATTAACAGTCCGATACAAACAAGGAAAGAATCTGACTTCCAATGAGAGACATGCGGTATTTGCCAAAAGCCCAAATCTCTTTGGCTTACCGGCTAAGAATATAGTTGATAATTTTATCTTTGCTAAAGACGACTATTATTTCGTGTATCCTAATTCTTATCATCAATACCAGAAGCAGTTCAACGGAACTTTCCAGCATGGTGGAATCTCTATGGAAGAGATGATTCTTCCCCTGGCAATTTGCAGAACTAAATAATTAGATTATCTTTTGTTAATAAAAGACACTTTAGATTTACATAGTCCTAATGATGAAAGCATTTAATATCGATAGGGAAGAGGATACAATTAAGCTTGCTGAAAGAATTTCTCCCTTTATCAAGAGAGGTGATATTATTGCTCTCTATGGAGATTTAGGAACAGGCAAGACATTCTTCACCCGTTATTTATGCAAGGCGTTGGGTGTTAAAGAACTGGTAACCAGTCCCAGCTTTGTTTTGATCAATCAATATGAAGCTACTGAATTTAAAATAAATCATATAGATCTATTTCGTCTACACAATGAAAATGATGTCTTAGGCCTGGGAATTGACGATATCCTCGAAGATGGGGTCACAGTTATAGAGTGGCCTTTACTGGCTGAGTTATTCTTTAATGAGAGAACTATTAAGGTTTATTTTCAATATTCTCTAGAGGGTAGATCAGCTATTATAGAAAGCAATAAAGAGTTTTTAGCAGATATTAGCTAAGTTCTTATCTCCAGCGAAAACGCCAGATAATATCCACTCCGAAATCGTTTGTTTCTCTTCTCGATGCTTGAAGATAAAGAAAGCGGGTAATGGCATATTCAACTAAAATTTCTTCAAATACCTGATCCTGAGTTTTATCAAAACTGAAATCCCTTTTATAGCTGACAAAAAGGTTATCTGTTATATATTTACCAATTTCCAATCCGATCTCAGATCTTGTTGTATCTGAACGAAACTCTAAGACATCGAGTTGAAAACTTTCACCGATTACAGTGCTAAGTTGATCTGTTAATCTGTTAGCCAGAAAGCCACCTACAACTAATGCCTGATTCTGAGCTTCCGTTTTTTCACCTTGAGTCAGCTCATCAAAAGAACGACCAAAGAGTATGTAGGAGATGGCATCTGCTTCTTCAATCGGTTGATCATTTAATTCAAAAGCGATTTGCATATCTTCCAAGGAACCGGTGACTATCAGACGTAAGCTATTGCGAGTAGAATCAAGACCACGAAAACTATAAATTGCCTGTAAAGCAAGACTAGGATCGAGTTCCCGACCACCAGAAAATACAATCTCTCCCATTTCTATATTAAATCTTTTGCCGAAAAAGACATAATATCCACGGAGAGTACTCAGGTTACCAAAGATCTCAATATGAGGTCCATCAACTACTATGTTCAAGTCACCACTCATTTCGATATTCATATCAGAACTTCTAATCCAAGTATTTCGTGGGAAAGAAACAGCAATCTCACCTCTCAAATTTTGCATCTCAAATTTATCTGCTGGACTTTTCGTTACTATTTCATCTTCACTTATAGTTTGTCTCTCTCTAGTTTGTAGCAGTAAAGGTTTTTCTTTGCTATCAGTGAGCATGTCTCCAACCAATCTGTCGATATCTATTCTTCCGCGATTAATATCTATTCTACCACTAAACAGGGGATGATCTGGACTACCTTCAATCGTAAGTCTGCTATCGATCAAAAGATCAAGGGCAGCAGTATTGATGAGCTGGAAATTATCAGTTCTTAACTGTAAATTGAACACTGTCAATTCTTCATCCATAAGACCATTAGACGCACCTGCAAGATCTTTACCGAGTATTATATAGCCGTCGCTACTCAGTCTCCCTTGATTAGCATTGAGGTTGAACTGCTTCAGATCAAATCGGTTATTATCCAGCTCAAGGAGAAGGTTGAAATTTCGGTATCTAGTATTGATAACAGGTAAAGAAAAACCAGCATTGCTGATCTCTACAGATCCTATAGCTCTAATGTCGTTTATAAAGTTACCTATAGTTAATTCTGCTTCCAAGATACCGTTAAGACCCCTGATATCAGCGATCATACCATCAAAAGTGGTTAAAGCGATGTCACTCGTTCTTAGATTTACATAGAAATTACGATCTTCGTGCAGCTTCAAACCATCTTCTAAGGAGAGTTTTATTGGTAAATAGAGCACAATGTCAGCATAAGGGACTTCCTGTAGTAGCAGATTAAGGTCTGCTTGTAGAGTTTCTGTTGATGAAATGTATTGCATTGAAGCAATAGTTGATAGATCAGGCAGATCATGAATTCTGATCTCTGTAAGATATATATCGCTATTCAACTCGGGTTTAATCATAGTACCGAGTAATGACAAATCAATGGTCAATATACCGGAAGAGACAGGTAAAACTTCAAAAAGTTCAAGTAGCGGAGATAGATTAAATTCTTCAATTACCAGTCGGAAATTGTTGCTTTCCGATAAAGATAACAAACCGTCTATTTTAAATACCTGCTCTTGATTCTTGAGCGTGAAATCAGTAAAATCAAAAGTGTCTCCTTTGATACCGATAAAAGCATTATCCTCAGATAAGTACCAAAAATCTTCTAGTAGGTTGAGGTCCAGCCGATGCAGCACTATTTCAATCTCGTCATTCTGATAAATATCAGCGTTTAAAGTCAATGCAATATCAGGTGATTGGTTTACAATTAACCCAATATTGACCTTTTCTCTATCCAATTGACCGTTTAAAGTTAAAGTTTCCAGATGGATCTCATTTATTAATACATTTCGCAAGAATAATTCTATCTGAGCGAGAAATAGATCTTCTTCTTGTGTTATTGTAAACTCATTATAAATCTCTTCAGAGAATATGTTGCCATAACGGGAATCTTTTAAATTCAAAATCCCATTAACAGATAACTCTCCAAGAATTCCTGTTACACTACCACTCAAGACTCCTTGAGTTTCAATCATTTCTGCCAGAGGTAGAGAAGGGTCTCTCTCTTCTTCCAAGTCGTTTGTTATTAGTTCTTCATCTATCCAGGATAAGATAGGTGATATATTGTTGATAGATAGTATAAAATCTGCTTTGCTCTCTTCGGTTTCACTGATAAAGCCACTAACCTGCAAGACATTCTCAACGATATTACAAAAGAGGGTATCGATTTGAACACCCTTTTCTATTAAAGATGCTTTGAGCTCTACTTTCTCTATCGGGAAACCGGCAAATTCAGAAGCGGTTACTTCCAGCTGAAATTCAATTGGTCTTTCTTCAGGGTTCTTACCACTTACTGCAAATGTTATGTTAAGATTGCTGGGCAGATCTTCAAGAGCACTTATAAATGCCAAATCAAGACTCTCAATTCTACCTGTTAATTGAAAATCGCTTAAATGCTCAATATCTCCCATGTGGGCTATTAAACCTAACAAACCAAAGTCTTCGGTTAATAGATGCAAATCCGTTTGTAAGACTTTGTTATTTAACTCAGTATCTAAGCTAAATACCTTGATCAATATTGGTTCTCGGATAATGTCTTGTGCATGAAAGACAGAATTATACAGATCGATGCTGACAGTAAAAAAACCGGTTAGATAATCAAATCCGTTACCCGAGAGTATGATATTCCCATTGAGCAATGAATAAAAAGAATCATCGATTAACCATGCTGCAGGATTGAAATCAACAACGCTAATATTGGCAGTATATTCCGGGACCATTTCTGAATCAAGATATGGAGGATTGATCATCGCTAATGTCAGATCAAGCCTACCCATGTCATCCTGTAGAGCCAGACTTAAGTCTAACTTTTCGGCTTCGCCCCTCAGATCTACAATGAGCCGCAAATCTGTATCCTGCTTTAGATTGGGGAAGAGACGGGTAAAATCAGAACTATTATGAAGTGTTAATTCTAATTCGGCAGTGAGTTTTGTTAAGTCAATTTTTGTTTTGCTGGATGCCGTTAATAAAAAATTGTCAGTATCAAGTATAAAATCTGCTAAACTTATCTCATCGTCCGACATATCAGCAAAGAATGATATGTTATTGATATTGAGAGAAAATCCATTTTGCCAATTTATCTGTAGCGCAGTTTTTTGCAGATCAAATTTGAGTAAGTCAGCTTTCATGCTAAAAGTACTTTCTAAATTGAAATCGTTTATGGAAGAGGGAATGAACTGTTCTTCTTCATTCAATGTACGAATTACTATGTCGAAATTTGTCAGTGATATATTTTCTACATCTATCTCCCATCCCAGTTCTTGCCCCTCTTTTTCAGGTTTAGTTTCCTGTTCGGCTATCTCTTGGAAAGGTGCTAATTTGAGAATTCTTTGCCAGTTCCAACCATACTCTTCTTCTGCAATTATGATATCTAAATCATTTAACAGGACTTTAGTAACAATAACTTGTTTCTTCAATAAAGGTCTGAGCTGGTAGTACAGAGAGAGCTCAGATAGATAGAAAACTTGCTCACCCTGGTCAATGATCTCAATATCTCGTACTATTATGTGATTATAAAAATTACCCTCTAATGAACCAATAGAGAGTTCACCAGCCAAGTATTTTTCACTCTGATTGATAATGATCTTAGTTAATAAAGAGCGGAAGGGAGCAGTTTGGGTAAATACAGCAAACAAGAAAAGCAGGAAGAAGAAGATCACTAATAATAGTAGTAGAATTAGTAACAGCTTTTTGAGTTTTTTCATCATTAAAATGCCTGTCCAATACTAATAAAAACCTGCACCGGCTTACTACCTTCACCTATGGGAGTTCCAATATCGAGTCTAAATGGACCGACAGGAGTTGCAAAACGCAATCCACCACCGGCTGCATATCTGAGATCTTGAAAATCGTGATCAAAAGTATCTTCCCAAACATTGCCAAAATCATAGAAACCTACAACTGATAGTTGTTTCCATAACGGATATCTTAATTCAATGCTACCTTCTAAGAGACTTTTACCTCCTAAAGGTTGTCCTTCAGGTGACTTAGGGCCTAAATCTGAACGTGTCCAGCCCCTAACCGAATAAGATCCACCAGCATAAAGTCGATCCTCAATAGGGATATATTCGCCTTCTGCCAAACCTTTGATAGCGCCACCTTTTAGCCTTAAAGCGAGCACTAAATCAGATGATAAACCACGATACATTCTTCCATCTGTTACAATACGGACAAAACGGAAATCTGAGCCAAATCCTATACCAGAAAGAGTGATTGAGTTAGACACTAAAGACCCATTTCTAGGATAGAATACTGGTCGGGAAGAATCGCGCAATATACCCCAGGTTATACTTGATTTACGATAATATCTTGGAGTTTCCAGTAAATTTCTGTCCATAAAATCTGAAAAATGAGGTTCATTGTTCTCCATAAACGAAAATCCAGTTGTATGAAAAAAAGCTTCCAGAATATGATCATTATTTAATTCTCTGTTTCCTCTTATTTCAATTATCTCAGCACTCTCTATCAAGTTATTATCTTCATAGGTATAGGTTAGGTAGGTGCTTGTTCGCTGCGAAACCCAATAGTTTAAGGTCGTATTGCCACCGATCCTCTCTATCCGATATCCGGGCTCTCTTTCTTGACGATAAAAGGGATTGAGAATTACATTAGAAAGGGTTGTTGGGAAAGCTGGTTGATATAATCTGAAATTGATATGGATCGGCTCCAAATAAGATCTTTTAACTAGTAGGGTACCTTTTCTTAAACCACCCAAGAATCTCAGTCTATTTACTTCTGTAAAATATCGGAAGCGTCTTTCTTGAATTAAATCTGAGTATTTATCTATCTCTTCAATTTCAACTTCATAACCGATACCGAAATTAAGTGTTATAGTATCATTCTCACGCACAGTAATTTCTACAGGCACATTTTCTCTAACCGTGTCTAATCTTAAATTGACACTAACAAATTGAAACACTCCTAATGATTGTAAACGACTTCTCGTTTGTTCCAGTCTTCTTTGGCTGTATTCATCACCGGTCTTTATATTGATGATACGGGTTAGTAAATGCTCCGAAATTTTATCTAAACCGGTGAATCGGATTTCAGCAAGATAAGCTTTGGGACCGGGATCAACCAGATATGTTATATCTACTTCTTGTTCAGACTCGGTTAAAAATAAATCATGAGCTACTTTGATAAATGGATAACCAAGTCTGTCGAAATAATTGCTGACTGTTTTTATATCTTCGCGGAAGACAGCATCAGTAAAAGGAGATTGTTCTTTTAACTGTAAAGCTTTTTTTAAGGCAATGATCTTTTCTTCTGCAAAATTTTCTGATGGAGATTCTGGGAAACGAAAATTTATGTTTCGGACTCTTACTCGCTCTCCTTCATCGAGAATTAATCTAATCGTTACTTTTGTTTCGGGAGCATTGTAGATCAAAACCGGTTCCTCAATTTTGATGTTCAAAAAACCGGCTCTCTGATAGTTTCTTTGTATCCTTAACAGGTCACCATCTAACAACCCCGCTTCGTAGTGAGGAGCTTTCTTCCAAATCATAAAATTTTCTAAGAAAGTCTTCGAGCGTACTTCCATTAGAGAACGAAGATGACCAGAAGATAAATGATCATTTCCGATAAATTCTACTTTACGTACTCTTATATCTTCTGCTTGAGAGAATAAATCAGTGAAAGTACTACTCATCAATAAAATGATAGCAATAATGATTAGTACTCTTTCGATATGATTAAACTTCATCTTCTACATTCTCTCATTAGTTTTAGTTATTTATCTTACTCTTATAGAATCATTAACTTCGAAAAGATAATTGCATATGTCAAGACAAAAAAGTTCTTGAAAAAGAATATTCGATTTGTTGGTTTCAATATATAAAGCTATAATTATAATCTCTTCGAATAATCTTTAGGACTGTTAATGCTATGAGTGTTATGTTAGCAACTATTTAAGCCACTAGATTTCGCTAGTCTTTCAACAAAAATACTTAACTTCTTATTTCAAAAGAGATATCCCTCTTTTACCCTTAGGAAGGACTGTAGTCGGATGGGGGCCGACTACTGGGTTCCCTATTAGTAAATCAATGATTGTCGCTAGAAGAAAAAAACTCTTGATAATTATCTAATTCATTGATTAGTATATAGTTGTAATTATGGCAAACAAGAGAACCATATAAAAAAAGGGCAACTCATTGTTGCCCTTAAATGATCTTCGAATAGTTTCTTTTTATATTTCGAGCTAACTAAACGATCTTTAGTAACTCTCCATTATTTTAAGAACTCATATTCAAAACCGATCTTTTCATAAACCTCAGTCATTGTTTCCAAAGCGAGTTTATTTGCCTTCTCATTACCGTGAATGTAGATCTCAGCTATAGCATGAGGATTGCTCATATAATAAAGGTACTTTTCTCTGATCGGTGCAATCTCTTGTTCAACAGCATCTGTAAGCCATCTTTTACATTCCAGACAACCGATGGTAGCTTTGGTGCAACCTTCAATAACATCCTGTTGGACTAATTCTGTAGAGAGAATCTTATGCATAGTAAAAATATTGCAGACTTCAGGATTTCCCGGGTCAGTCTTTTTGATCCTTGCCGGATCGGTCATTGCTTTTGATATCTTAGCCCAGATCTGATCTTTTGTTTCATAGAGATAGATACAGTTGTCGAGTGACTTGCCCATTTTATCGTTGCCGTCGAGCCCTTTGATTCTCTTGCCGACAATAGCTTGCGGTTCGGGGAATATATGTCCAAAGGTTGAGTTAAAGCGTCTGACTATTTCGCGAGCCAGCTCCAGATGGGGAACTTGATCATCGCCTACCGGTACTACTTCAGCTTTATAGATGATTATATCAGCGGTCATCAGAGCAGGATAATCAAGAAGTCCGACGTTGATATTATCTGCCTGTTGCAGACACTTATCTTTATAGGTGGGTACCCGTTCCAGCCAAGATACAGGAGTCAAGCAGTTCAACATCCAGGTAAGCTCAGCATGATATTTGACATGGGACTGGATCATTAATATCGATTTATTGGGGTCTAAACCACAAGCGAGATAATTACAGGCGCATTTAAAGACATTTTCCTGTAAATTCTGAGGTTCGTATTTTGCAGTCATTGCATGATAATCAACAATCCCATACACTGCCTGATACTGATCTTGTAGTTTAACCCATTGTCTTATAGCACCCAGATAGTTTCCTAAGTGCAGATCTCCTGTGGGCTTAACACCGCTGAATAATCTCTTCATATTTTCTCCTATTTCACCTGATTGTCCGGAATAAAACCGATCAGATCATGGACCAGACTATCAGTAATCTTAACCTGGACAATATCACCGATTTTGGCTTTTCCTGATGTGATAAAGACCATACCGTCTATTTCCGGAGCATCAAAACGGGTTCTTCCTTCCCATAAAAAACTATCATCGAGTGACTTGTTGTCGATAATTACTTCGACAGTTTGTCCGACAATTTTCTTCAATAGTTCTTCTGAAATTGAATTATGCAATTCTGTCAATACTCTTTTACGCCGAAGAGCTGTCTGATGATGTATTTGATCGGGTATATTGAAAGCTTGAGTGCCACTCTCTCGTGAATACTGAAACACACCCAAGCGGTTGAATCTCGTCTTTTTAATGAAATCTACCAACTCATTGAGTTGCTCTTCTGTTTCACCGGGGAAACCTGTAATCAATGTAGTTCTTAGAGCTGCTTGAGGTAAAATTTTTCTTATCTTATCAATAAGTTCTTCGATCTCTTTGCGGGTGATGTGTCGATTCATTTGAGAAAGGATCTTATCATTGATGTGTTGGATAGGAATATCAAGGTACTGGCAGACTTTGGAATTTCCTTTGATATAATAAAGCAACTCATTTGTAATATGTGCCGGATGAAGATAGAGTAATCTGATCCATTCTATCCCTGAGATACTGGAAAGTTCCTCCAAGAGTTTGATCAAACCGGTTTTTTGAGTGAGATCCTTACCGTATTGGGTAATATCCATTGCTGTGATAATGAGTTCTCTAATACCATTATCAGCGAGTAATCTTGCTTCATCAATTAATTGATCTAATGGTTCGCTTTTTACTCTTCCTCTAATGGAGGGGATAGCACAGTAGCTGCAGAGGTTATCACAGCCGTCGGAGATCCTTAAATAAGCATAGGGGAGAGGTTCAAGGGCTGATCTTTGCATATTGAGATCAGTTAGAGAAAGGAGTCCGGAAAACTTCTGGAAGTCTTTCAATTCAACGAAATGATCAACTTCCGGTAAGCTATTTAGCAATTCCTCTTTGTATCTCTGAACGAGACAACCTGTAACGATCAGTTGGCAATGGTGCTTTTTCTTGATCTCTGCCAATTCCAGAATGCGTTCGATAGACTCTTCTTTGGCATCCTTGATAAAGCTGCAGGTATTGATTATAATGAGGGTCGCCTCTTCGGGATTATTGGTCAACTGATAACCACCCTGTTCAGCCAAACCGGCAAAGAACTCACTATCAACTAAATTGCGCGGACAGCCAAGACTCTCCAGAAAAAATTTCTGCTTTTTATTATATCCGGACATCTAAGACAGAAAATGGATTACCATTCCAGACTTGAGTTTTGGTTCAAACCAAGTAGATTTAGGGGGCATAATAGCACCGGAATCAGCTATTTCTATTAGATCTTGAACCGAAGTGGGATACATAGCGAAAGCAACTGCTTCGCCCTGATTGACACGTTTCTCCAGCTCTTTTAAACCCCTGATACCACCAACAAAATCTATTCTCTTATCTTTGCGTGGATCTCCGATACCCAAAACCGGACTAAGCAGATTATCCATCAAGATAGCAACATCGAGTGATTTGACAGGATCGTTTGGTTGATAAGTTCCCTCTTTTGGAGTTAGTTTATACCAACTACCTGCAAGATACATTCCGATTGTATGTTTGCTATTAGGTTTGTATTGTGTGCCTGTAGGCATCTCATCCACAACAAATTGTTCTTTTACTCTTTGTAAGAATTGTTCGTTGGTCAGCCCATTGAGATCTTTAACAACACGGTTATAATCCAATATCTTGAGCTGTTCGCCGGGAAATAGTACAGATAAAAAGAAGTTGTATTCTTCATTACCTGTATGGTTAGGATTAGCTGCTTTTCTTATTTGACCTACTTTATAAGCAGAAGCAGAACGGTGATGACCATCAGCTACATATAGAGCAGGGATATGGGCGAATTTGCTTACAAAAAAATCAATGACCTGCGGATCTGAGATATGCCATAAAGTATGATATACAGAATCATCGGTTTGAAAATGATATTCCGGCTCTTGAGTTATTAAACGGGAAACAGTGTTATCGATTTCGGGATCTGCCGGGTAAGTAAGGAATACAGGACCTGTATTGGCATTGAGAGTATCGACGTGTTTGATCCGGTCTTGCTCCTTATCAGCGCGGGTCAACTCATGTTTCTTTATAATGTCCTTTTCATAATCATCTATCGATGCACAAGCAACGAGACCTATTTGCTTATGATCACCCATCTGCTGCTGATATAGATACAATGAGGGCTCTTTATCTTCTACGAAAATACCTTGATTAATCATATTGTGCAGGTTCTCTTTCGCTGTCTGATAAACGAGATCACTATAATGATCGGTATCTTCCGGCAAGTCAATCTCTGACTTAACTACATGCAGGAAACTATAGGGATTACCTTTTGCTAACTCCCTTGCCTCTTCACTATTGATCACATCATAAGGTGGGCTGGCGACTTTTTCCACCATATCTTTGCGCGGTCTGAAACCTTTAAAAGCTCTGATTAATGCCATTTCTCATCTCCTTTAGGTTAACTTTTTTATACGCACATTCCCTAAAAACACCACTTTCATGTCAAACCTTTTCAGGTTTTCTGGCTACTCTCTCAAGTTTCTACCACATTATTTCTCACTGTCTGCCTGATTTTTCTTTTCAATACCTTGAAACTTTACTTTGATTACAATGATTTCATAGTTTTGGAGGCTGAAAGTTAGGTTTATCTTTAGATATCTGTGCTACATAGATTTAACGGTTTGTGATTTTTTTAGGGTGTCTAGATTGGTATATTTTTATCATAGATAATTCGTATGCTTCCTAATGGGATTAGAAAGATTGTGAGCGAACTATCAGAGTTTAATTTCTGACAGTGAAGAGAACATTGATGTATATCAGATTAAGCAAAGCTTTTTGTTACTAATTAAAAAAAAGTGATCTTTAGCAGTCTAAAGATCACCTTGAAAAGATATTTTTATCTTAACAGATAACCAGCATTAATCATAATGGCACTGTTCTTACCCCCAAAACCTTCGTTGACTTCACTCAGTCCAAGATGGTATCTTAACCCAAGCAAAAATTGGTTGCGCAGCAATACATCACCACCAAAAAGCAAACCGAAGTCAATATCATTAGTATCATCTTTTATATCTTCTGTTCCTGATTCAGAATAACCACTTTCCCTTACAGTCCATTTCATTTTTGAACTCAGCAGTAAACCCAGGGAAGCTCCTGCATAAGGTTGGATATTAAATGTCTCCAGAGGAATATCGTATTTGACGAGTACAGGAACTTCAAGATAGGTCAAATTCAACTTGTAGGTTTCTGACCATAAATCCCAACCATCATACCCAGATTCTTTGTATTCACCACCACGCTGCGAAAACAGCCCTTCAACTTGAACAATGAAATCTCCTTCGAGAGGGTAATAGACCATGCCACCGATATGAAAGGCGGTTTTGCTATCTGAATCACCTATCATATCCATATCGTTGACTTTGACCATACTTAATCCACCTCTCAATCCATAACTCTTCTGCGCATTTAGTGCACTAAATACCAGCAAGAGTGCTACAATAACAACGACCTGTTTCATACTTTACTCCTTAGTTTTTATTGATAGACCTGAAGTATTTTTAATTGTCTGATAATTGTTTAACGCCTAGGTCTTTGAAAGAAGTTAATGTGAATTTGCATTAAGATACTTCAGCATTCAATCTAAAGTAAAAAGAATGAATATTTGTTGAATCATCAAAGATAGAACTATTCTTTATCATACTACTCCTATAAGATAAACCTGTTATCACAATTATATTTCCAATACTCAAAGCAAGTAACATGACATGATAACTTATCTTATTGGGTAGATATAGAAAATTATTTGCTTACAATGTCAATAAAAACTGTAAAAAAAGTTTCAGCACAACTACAAATATTTGTCTGGAACTATTGTATAGAATTAGGAGTCAAAGGTAATATTTCTGAATTATTGAAACAATTCAGTTAGGATGTTATTGAATCCAAAATATTGCCTATATAATCCAATGATTACAATTTATACGATACAGAAAAAGGTACTAAATAGAAGTCGCAATTAATAGTCTTATCCGCCAGATTCCAGATAGGATTTGACATATTGTATTGAATAAAAAAAATGCAGCAAAGTTATAAAAAAATGGAGGTAAAAATTGATGATAAGCAAAGAATTAATCGCTAAAGTTCTCGACTGTGCTTTGTCTAACGGAGCTGATTTTGCTGAGCTGTTTCTGGAAAACACTTATAATTCAACTATCCGTTTTTATAATGGAAAGACTCAACAAAGTGTGGTTGGTAAAGACTTTGGTATTGGTTTACGAGTGTTTTACGGAAAGTCGGCGATTTATGCCTATACAAGTGATTTATCTGAAAAATCATTGTTAGCAGCTGCAGAAGCAATATCAAAAGCAGATCAGAACGATAAAATAATCACTCCTCGGGAACTAAAAAATCAACAGATAACAAATATTCATAAGATGATCTTACCCGGTGAAAATGTAGCTAAAAAGGATAAGATTGATTTTATCAGAATAATTGATAGCACAGCTCGTGGGTTCAATGAAAGGGTTTTACAGGTAGATCTGACTCTATTGGAGAAAAAACAGGATATTCTGATAGCTAACAGTGAAGGTTTACATGTCGAAGATCAACGAAATTATACGAGGATTTTTACCATGATCATTGCCAGCAATGATAAAGAGAGTCAAACATGCTTTGACGGTCCCGGAGCTTTAGCCGGTTATGAGTTTATCAAAACTCTCGATCCGGTCAAGATAGGAGCTGATACAGCAAAATCTGCTGTTACAATGCTCTCAGCAAAATATGCTCCCAGTGGGACATTTCCTGTTGTTATCGATAACGGATTTGGTGGGGTTATTTTTCATGAGGCCTGTGGACATAGTTTAGAAGCGACTTCAGTAGCAAAAGGAGCATCGATATTTGCTGGCAAACTCAATCAACAGATAGCATCTGAAAAAGTAACCGCTATCGATGATGGAACAATAGAAAACAAGTGGGGATCAACAAACATAGATGATGAAGGAACGCCAACTCAGAAAACCATTTTGATCGACAAGGGGATCTTAAAATCTTATATGATAGATAAACTCGGTGGGAGAAAAATGGGAATGGAATCTACAGGTAGTGGTCGTCGTCAATCTTATAGATATGCTCCTACATCGAGAATGCGTAATACATACATTGCACCGGGAAACGATAAATTTGATGATATGATCAAATCGATCGATTTTGGTCTCTATGCTAAGAAGATGGGTGGAGGTTCAGTACTTCCGGGGACAGGTAACTTTAACTTTTCAGTAGCCGAAGGATACCTTATACAAAATGGGAAAATTGCTGCACCTGTAAGAGGTGCCACACTTATTGGCAATGGCGGAGAAATACTTAAAAAGATCAGCATGGTTTCTGATAATCTTGATTTTTCAGAGGGTATGTGCGGTTCGATCAGTGGTAGTATCCCAACCTGTGTAGGACAACCTGCCATAAAAGTTGACCAGATTATAATCGGTGGAAGATAATAGGAGGTTGAGAAATTATGTACGATAATGAATTTAACGCGATTTTTGAGAAAGCAAAAGATAAAGTAGATGATATTGAAATACTCTTATCAAGTGGTAAATCATTTTCTGTGAGAATTCATAATCAGAATGTGGAATCGTTTGATTATGCTGACAGTATCGGAATTGGTATAAGGATCATCAAAGATGGACGGGTTGGATATGCATATACAGAAGAGTTAAGTGACGAAGCTTTTAGTTTGATTATCAAAGAAGCGGTTGCCAATAGTGAAACTGTAGAGAACTTAGAACCCGTTTTCTTCAGTAATTTTCCCGATCTAGAGCAAAAGTTAGATATCTATTCAGAAGAGTTGGATAAAGTAAAGGTTGAAGCTAAGATCGATATAGCAAAAAAATTGGAATCTCTGGCATTGGCAGCTGATAAAAGGATTTTTAATGTACCTTATGCAGCTTATAGTGACGGTTACGGTTATGCTAAGATCGCAAATAGCAAAGGATTGCACAAAGAGAGTAAAACTAACCATTGTGTTGCTTTTCTAATGGTTTTGGCTCAGGAAGGGGAAGATAAGAAATCGGGAAGTGATTTTATTATTACCCGAGATTTCCAAAAAATAAATCCTGAAAAACTGGTTGATAAAGCTGTCAGGCAGGCAATTGATCTGCTTAATGCCGAAAAACCTGATACCGGACAATTTCCGGTGGTCATCAACAATGAGACTATGGGTGCTTTGTTGAGTACGTTTTCTGGCATATTCTCAGCAAAAAATGTACAAGAAGGGAAATCACTTCTTAAAGGAAGAATCGGTCAAACAATAGCCAACTCGATCGTTACTATTATTGATGATGGACTACACCCTGACGGTATGTCAACTGCACCATTTGATTCAGAAGGTTATCCATCTCAGAAAACCTTACTGATAAATAAAGGAATTTTAACAAGTTTTCTACATAATAATGTCACAGCGACAATTGATAAGACAAAATCTACCGGAAATGCCTCGCGAAGTTACAAATCCTCTTTGACTGTATCACCGACTAACTTTGTGCTGCAATCTGGGGATTATAGTAAAGAAGATCTACTTAAGAGCTATGATAGAATTATAGAACTGGTCAGCTTGCAGGGTTTACATTCAGGAGCTAACCCAATATCAGGAGACTTTTCGTTAGCAGCTGAAGGATTTCTTTATGAAAAAGGGGTTAAAAAGACAGGACTCTCAGATTTCACTGTTTCTGGTAACTTCTTTCAGATTTTGCAAGACATTGAAAAAGTCGGGAATGATGAAATATTCAATATGCAATCATGTTCTGCTCCATCAGTATTGATCAAGAAAATATCGATTAGTAGTAAGAGTAAACAGTAGAAAAATTCAGAGACGGGAGAATGCTCCCGTCTCATTTTTTTTTCAACACTACTTCATTTGCATGGGAGGTTTTATGGCATCCTTAGTAATAAAAAAACTTTCAGAAGAGGAAATACAACGATTAGGTATTAGAAACTGGCCTATTTGGGAGAAAGAGATCTCCCGATTCGACTGGTATTATGATAATACAGAAGAGTGTTTGTTGATCGAAGGAGAGGTAGAAGTTGAGACTACCGAAGGGACTTATCATTTTGGAAAGGGTGATTTTGTCGTTTTCCAAAAAGGATTGAAATGTGTCTGGAACATCAAACAACCAGTCCGGAAGTACTATAATTTCGAAGAATAAAGTGATGGCTTAATACAACTATCTTGTATTTATTATCAATATTAAACAATAAATGCTAATAAGAGAACTTAAAAAAAGCGAAATATCCGATGCGGTTAGACTGAAGATCTATTGTGAAGATAATGATTTCCCCAATATAGTAGAGCCGGGGACTTTTAATTATGAACAAGAGTTAAATCTAATTCATACTTGGTTAAACGAAAAAGATTTTACTGATATAAGGCGATTATACGGAGCATTTTATAATGAAAAGTTTGTTGGTTTTATTGGCTCTAGTTTAGCAGAAGAAGATGATTGCGATAAAGGTGTAGAGATAAACTATCTCTTTATAGATAAAGATCATAGAGGGCAAGGTATAGGAACTAACCTTGTTAAAAAGGTGGTTGATGAATACTTGAAACAGAGTATTAAAAATATTATTGTCTATTGTTATCACGAATCAAAAGCCTTTTCCTTCTATCACAAGTTTTTAAAAGGAAAGATATTGAGACAAGTAATTCAATATCCGAGTAAAAAACCTGTACTGGTTGATATTTTTATCTGGGATACCTTAAAACTCCAACAATATTTGGCTAAAAAGTTGCCTATAGATAACCATTAAATTGGATTCGTTTGTAGTAAGGGATCTTAATTTATGTATTAACTACTTGCTATTAAGTCGTTCTTTATCCGACCAGTAATTGTCACTGGATCTAATCCGGCATAACGCAAGACATCTTCTGATTTTCCGGAGAGTGCATAATCGGTAACTCCGAATTTGACTAGTTTGGGGTTGAGATTAGATTCCATTAATTTGTCAGCAACGATACTTCCTAAACCCGAATTAACATTATGGTCTTCATAAGTGAAGATCAATCCGGTCGAAGCAGCTTTTTGCAAACAAATATTATCAATAGCAGTTGGACAGGAGATAGCCCAAAGCTGCAAGTGAATATCCTTTTCACTTAATCTATCTACAACTTCTAGAGCTTTTCCTGCTAAAGTACCCATAGTTAACAAAGCTCCATCATTCCCATCTCTTATTATATCAGCAATACCATACTCGAAACGGTATTGCTCATCATAGTACGGAGATCCATCCTCTTTGGTGATGATTGGAACTTTGGAACGCCCCATGGCAACAAGATAATTTCCTTTTTTATCGATCAGGTAGCGAATAACACGGTCGGTTTGGTTGGGACAGACAGGAATGATCGGCCGAAAATGGTAGAGATTTCTCATCAGAGCCAGATAATCAAGACATTGATGGGTTTTACCATCTTCACCAACATCAAGTCCAACATGAGTCACTATGGCCTTTAAGTTCGTATGATTGATATCATTTAAACGATGTTGATTATATGTCTCATCTACACCAAATACACCAAAATCGGCAAAAAAGGTCTGAAACCCTTCTAATGAAATGGCACCTGACATGGTGGCTGTATGATGTTCCATGATCCCACATTGGAAGAAATTTTGGGGTAATTCTTTTTCAAAATCATTTGTTTTTACGCTACCCTGCAGGTCACAATCAAAAACTAAAAGTGGTGTATAGGGCTCTTTCTTATTGATCTTAGCTAAATCAGCAATGGCATTACCCCAAGCAGAACGGTTATCGAGAGGTTTCTCATAAAGAATTGCCTCTCCCGCCTTGAGCTTATAATTTTGAGTATCTCTTAAATCACAGGAAGTTAATGGCTGATAAGCTCTTCGCAATTCTTTATAAATCTCTATGTCATTTTCAAAACCCAATTCTCTTAACGCCTCTGTAAGTTGCTCTTCAGAGATGGCAGCTCCATGATACTTCTCTTTATTTTCCATGAAAGATACACCTTTACCCATAACGGTTCTTGCTAAAATCATCACTGGTTTATCAATTGCTGAAGCTTCAATTATGGAGTTACTGATTTCGGTAAAACTATGTCCATCTATCTCTAATACATGCCAACCATCGGATAGGTAGTTTTCTTTGATATTTTGTGGCATAATATCATTGATTTTGCCACTGATCTGGAGTCTGTTATAATCAACGATCGCTGTAAGCTTATCTAGTTTGTATTTTGCAGCAAAACGTCGTGCTTCGGAAAGCTGCCCTTTTTGCTGTTCACCATCTCCCATCATGACAATAACTTTGTATGGTAAACCCTTGATCTTTGAAGCAAGTGCAAAACCACAACCCGCAGAAAGACCCTGACCTAAATTGCCTGTTCCCCATTCTACTCCAGGAACTGATCTCTCGATATGACCTTCAAAGATACTACCACATAAGCGGAACTGAGATATAAAATCTTCCATCGGCATAAAATTATTACTTGCCAATGCAGCATAAACACCGGGTGAAACGTGACCATTACTAACTACTACTCGATCTCTATCTTCTCTTTGAAAGTTATCAGGTTTGATGTTTAACATTTCATAAAGGGTCAGTAAAATGTCTATTGTTGACATAGAACCGCCGGGATGTCCTGATCCGGCGAGAGTGGTGGCTTTCAATATTGCTGCCCGAGCTATTAAAGCTTTTTCTTTTAAAGATACGATCTTGTCTGAAGAGATTGGTGATAATTTCATTATAAACTCACTTATTTTTTTTGGGAGCAATTCTTTAAGCAGGAATTTTATTGTCAAACACAAAACCGACAATAGATTAGTAAAATACTTTGATAAGTTATGTAGTGGGAGTATAAGTTAAATAATAATAACAATTAGAAATAGTTGTTGACACATATAAGAGCTGAGAAATACTTACCAAAATTTTTAGAAACACATCGTTTTATCGAGAGTTAATAAAAAGTTTAAGCAATCACATATGGTAATGAACAACTGGAGGTAGTATATGGATGAAAAAAAGAGAGTATATCTCTTTGGCAACGGAAAAGCTGATGGTAAAGCTAATATGAAAGAACTTTTAGGAGGGAAAGGAGCTAATTTAGCGGAAATGAATTTAATTGGTCTTCCGGTTCCTCCGGGATTTACAATAACTACAGAAGCCTGTAATGAATATTATGATCTGGGAAGAGATGAGGTAAAAAAACTATTGGAACAAGATGTAAAGAAAGCAGTTACCCAAGTAGAAGAGGTCATGAGTTCAGGTTTTGGTGATAAAAACAATCCACTACTATTATCGGTCAGATCAGGAGCCAGAGCTTCAATGCCCGGAATGATGGATACCGTTCTTAATCTTGGTTTAAATGATGAGGTAGTTGAAGGATTAAGTAAAATTGCCGGCAATGAAAGATTTGCTTGGGATTCCTATCGCAGATTTATTCAGATGTTTGGCGATGTGGTTATGGGTCTGAAACCTGAGAAAAAAGAAGATACAGATCCTTTCGAAGAGATTATTGATCATTTAAAGGAAGAAAAGAAAATTGATAATGATATAGATTTGACTATTGACGATTTGAAACTTCTGGTAGATAGATTTAAAAAGATTATCAAAGAAAAAACCGGTAAAGAATTTCCTATAGACCCTTGGCAGCAATTATGGGAATCTGTAATGGCAGTATTTGATAGCTGGAATACACCTAGAGCAGTATATTATCGCAAAATGCACGGCTATCCGGCAGATTGGGGAACAGCAGTCAATGTTCAAGCAATGGTTTTTGGCAATATGGGCGATAATAGTGCAACCGGAGTAGCTTTTACTCGTGATGCAGCTACCGGAGAAAAGTTATTCAATGGCGAGTATTTGATCAATGCTCAGGGTGAAGATGTCGTTGCAGGGATCAGAACACCTCAGGAGATTACAAAAGAAGGTTCGCAGCGTTGGGCAAAATTACAGAATATCTCAGAGGAAGAGAGGGTAAGTAAATACCCTTCTTTGGAAGAGACAATGCCGGAAGTTTATAAAGAGCTGTACCAAATCCAACAGAAACTTGAGAATCATTATAAAGACATGCAAGACTTGGAGTTCACTATTCAGGACGGAAAGCTATGGATATTACAGACCAGGAATGGGAAAAGAACAGGTCCGGCGATGGTGAAAATAGCTGTAGATATGCTCAAAGAAGGTTTGATAAATGAAAAAACGGCTCTGTTACGCAACGATCCAAGTAAGTTAGATGAACTATTACATCCAATATTTACCCAAGAAGCATTAGATAAAGCGAAAGTTATATCTAAAGGACTTCCCGCTTCTCCCGGTGCAGCTTCTGGACAAATTGTCTTCTTTGCAGAAGAAGCAGAAGAATGGGCACAAGGAGGGAAAGATGTTATCTTGGTTAGAAAAGAGACCTCACCAGAAGATTTGCGTGGCATGAATGTAGCCAAAGGCATTCTGACTTCTCGTGGGGGTATGACTTCTCATGCGGCAGTTGTAGCTCGAGGTATGGGAAAATGCTGTGTATCAGGAGCAGGAACGGTTACTATTGATTATCGAGCTAAGACTTTGAAAGCCGGAGATACGGAGTTGAAAGAGGGCGATTGGATCTCACTTAACGGAACAACGGGTGAAGTATACGAAGGCAAATTGGAAACTAAACTTCCAGATGTCAGTGGCGATTTTGAAACATTGATGAAATTATGTGACCGATTTACTACGATGGCAGTCAGAACTAACGCTGATACTCCTAAAGATTCAGGTATAGCAAGAAAGTTTGGTGCAAAAGGTATAGGACTATGTAGAACTGAACACATGTTCTTTGAAGGAGATAGAATAAAAGCAGTCAGAGAGATGATCTTAGCACACGATGAAGAAGGTCGACGTAAAGCCCTTGAAAAATTGTTACCGATGCAAAAAGAGGATTTTGAAGGTATCTTTACTGCTATGGATAACTTACCTGTAACAATTCGGCTCTTGGATCCACCTCTGCATGAATTTGTCCCTCACGACGAAAAGAGCCAAGAAGAAATGGCTAAAGAGCTGGGAGTAAGTGCCAAAGAAGTAAAAGCTAAGGTTGAATCTCTCAATGAGATGAATCCTATGCTTGGTCATAGAGGATGCCGCTTGGGAATAACATATCCAGAAATAACTGAGATGCAAGCAAGAGCAATTTTTGAAGCTGCTCTTAATTTAAAGAAGAAAAGTATCAAAGCTGTTCCTGAGATTATGATACCTTTGATCGGGACAGTTGAAGAATTTGTTTTACAAGAAAAACTGATTCGTAAAGTTGCGGATGAATTATTTGCTGAAAGAAATGACAGTATCGAGTATCTGGTCGGTACTATGATTGAAATTCCCAGAGCTACAATAGTGGCTGATAAGATAGCTGAACATGCGGAATTTTTCTCTTTTGGCACTAATGACTTGACACAGATGACCTTTGGATATTCTCGTGACGATGCAGGAAAATTCTTACCTGTATATTTGGAAAATAATATTCTGAAGAAGGATCCTTTTCAGGTTATTGACCAAGAGGGTGTAGGAATGTTGATTAAATTAGGTATTGATAAAGGTCGCAGCACAAACAAAGAATTGAAGATTGGTATCTGTGGTGAGCATGGTGGCGAACCTGAATCTGTTAAATTCTGCCATAAAGTAGGCATGAATTATGTTAGTTGTTCTCCTTATAGAGTTCCAATTGCTAGGTTAGCTGCAGCGCAAGCAGCAATAGAATAGATATTTTATGGATGAAACATTTCGTTTCAATATAACCTATTTGTACTGCCAGCAATTTGTAAAAAGACTGGAAGTTACTCTTAAGTTGTATTTTATGTGAAAAGAATTTAGATTAATTATTACGAATTATAGATCAAATATGATTATGATTATTTTGTTTAACAAGAGACTTTTTGAGAAGTTAAGTCGTAAGATATAGCTTCAAAGGAAGTTAGAATAACAAATAGCTAAGCAAGCAAAAGAAGGAGTATTATGCAAGGCAAAGTAAAGTGGTTCAATCCTAATAAAGGATATGGTTTTATTATATTACCCAATAACAAAGAGTACTTTGTTCATTGGAAATCTATTGTTACAAATTCCCCAACTGAACTTAAAGTTCTAGAACCCAACGAAGATGTTGAGTTTGATTTAATTGAGACTGATAGGGGAGTTCAAGCCATCAATGTCATCAGATTGAGTGTAAATCAACCTGAAGAAGAATAATAGTATTACCATTCACCTTTAAAACTAAAGTCATATCCTGTTTAAGGATATGACTTTTTCTTTTCATAAATCATTTTTGGAAATAGAGTTGTGAAAGTAGTGAAGTATTTACCGGTTACCAGAGAAGAATGCTTAAAACTCGGTTGGGATGAATTAGACATAATCATTGTGACAGGCGATGCTTATATAGATCATCCTGCCTTTGGAGCTGCAATAATAGGCAGATTTTTAGTAGCAAATGGATTTCGGGTTGGTATAATACCACAACCAAATTGGAAATCAGATACTGATTTTCTTCGTCTTGGTAAGCCCAAACTCTTCTTCGGTGTTACAGCCGGTAATTTAGATTCAATGGTTAACCATTATACTGCTCAGCGAAAAATTCGTTCAGAAGATGCTTACTCACCAGCAGGCAAAGCAGGGTTAAGACCCGATAGAGCTACGATCGTCTATACTCAGCGCTTGAAACAGATATTTAAAGGTGTTCCGGTAATCTTAGGTGGTATAGAGGCAAGTTTGCGAAGAATTCCTCACTACGATTTCTGGTCTGATAAAGTAAGAAATTCAGTGCTTTTGGACAGTAAAGCGGATCTACTGATATATGGTATGGCAGAGAAGACTGTTTTGAAAGTTGCAATGCAACTCTCCACTGGAGTATCTATCAAAGAGTTAAAGGACTTGCCTGGGACAGTTACTAATGTTTCAGAAGTACCTGATAGTGCAGTACTATTACCAGATTACGAAAAGGTCTATACACCAGACTTGTTTTGGGAGATGAATAGGATGTTTCATCAGCAAAATCGCTTTAAAACTCTGTATCAGAGATCGGGAATGCAATATCTAAAACATAACTTACCTGAAACTCCGTTAGATACAGGTAAGCTTGATGAAATATATGCTTTACCTTTTGCACGAAAACCACATCCGATTTATAAGAACATCCATATCCCAGCATTCGAACAGATCAAGAATTCTATTACTTCTCATCGTGGTTGTTTTGGTGGTTGCCATTTTTGCTCTTTGAACTATCATCAAGGAAAATATATCCAATCTCGCAGTATAACATCCATTGTAGATGAAGTTGACAAGCTAAGAGAACAGGATTATTTTTTTGGTACAGTTTCAGATATTGGTGGACCATCAGCAAACATGTACGGTATGGAGTGTAGAGATTTAAAGTGTCCAAGAAAATCTTGTATCTATCCGAAAGTTTGTGAGAAACTCGATACTACTCATAAATCTTATATGAAGTTATTGGAAGAAGTCAGGCATGTGGATGGAGTTAATCATGTCTTTGTATCCTCAGGAATTAGAGCTGATCTTGCTTTAAAGAATATGAAATTCATTGAACTATTAGTTAAGTATCACACGGGCGGAAGATTGAAAATTGCTCCTGAACATAAGAGTGACAAGGTTCTTAAACTAATGAATAAACAAACTTTTTCAACATATCAGGAATATGTTAAGTTATTCAGCAATTATTGTGAACAATATGGTTTTAAACATCAGCTTACACCATATATTATGGTAGGTCATCCCGGAACTACTCTAAAAGAAGCTGTTGATTTAGCGGTTTATTTGAAAGAAAATAATCTTAAACTAAAACAGGTGCAAGAGTTCACTCCTACACCTATGACTATAAGCAGTTGCATGTATTATACAGGGAGAGATTTCGATACAGGGAATGAGCTCTATATACCAAAGGGAAGAGAAGTAAAGCTGCAAAAGGCGATAGTTCAATGGTTTAAACCTGAAAACAGAAAGTATGTAATTGAAATACTCAAAAAAGCAGAACGGAATTCACTACTCTCTTTCTTCCTCGAACCAGAACCTCCCAATAAAGAGTTCTAAGTGATCTACTCTCAAATACTCACAAAATAATGATTAACCTAACACGATATGTTTCTGTTTTTAATGCGTTACTAAGTAAAAACCACATGATGAAGGAGATTATTAATGTTTGATATAAGTATCATTAAAAAACGACCGGAGAGTATTATCATTATCCTCATCGTTTTGTGTTTTTCATCAATAATCGATGCTCAAACAAGAGTAATACCACCAGAAACTATCTTAGCAGAATATGATAACGGGATTTTTACGAAAGCAGATTTTGACGAAGAATTTAATAAACTCCCCAATATTTTTAGAGCGAGATACTCATCAAGAGAAGGCAAAATAGAGTTTTTAGAAGCGACGGTATTAAACAAAATTTTGTATCTTAAGGCACAGCAATTAGGTATTGATAGAGATCCGGAAGCTTTCACAGCTTATCGTGATCTTCTAAACCCTTATTATGCCGGAATATTCCGTAGAATTGAAATAAAGGACAACATTGATATCAATGAAGATGAGATTTATAGTTTTTATCGTAATAATTTAGAGAGGTTCACTGAGCTTGGAAATGCCACTATCGAGTATTTGATGATAGATGACATATCTCAGTCTGTAGATGTTTTGGATGCTCTTCAAAGTAGAAGAGATTTTAATGAGATTGTAAGCAGATATTCTACACATCAACGTTCTATAAGGAATGATGGTATAATCAGTAATATAATGGGGAATGGTTTTATACCGGGCTTGGGAAGAGATGAAGAGTTAGATTCAGAGATTTTTAATGCTCCTATGAATGAATGGATAGGACCGTTAGAGACAGAAACCGGAATCCATTTTTTCAAAGTCCTCGAACGAAATTCCCGGGAGCTAAAACCTTTCGAAGAAGTCAGAGAAGAAATAAATAACCGTTTACTACGGGTTAAAGAGATTGATGCTAAGACCCAAAAAGTAGCAGAATTGAAGAACAGATACAATGTTAATGTTAATTACAATTTACTTTTTTCTCTCAATATGTTTAATCTTACACCATTCAGTGAAGAATTAAAGTTAGGAGTTGTGACTGCTGATATCCCTGAGATGAATGTTACAGTGGGTGATTTATACGAACACTTTAGAAATATTACCCCGTTTATAATGTCTAACGATTTAACTTCTAATCTTGAGTACTACAATCTGCATCGTCATTTACCCCGAGAAGAATGGCAAGAGTTGAGTAGTCCAGAATCATTAGAAAGACTGATCAACAATGTCATTGATGTTAATCTATTTGCATATGAAGCCCGCGAAATGGGTTATGATGATTTGATCATTGGAGATCCGGAAAGAGAAACAATAAGGACTGAACAACCGGGGACAAGATATGATTATGTAGTATTCCAAAATCCGGAAGTGCAGCAACTCCGCAGACATATTATCTTACAGAATCTATTTCAACAAAAGGTAATTGATGTTGCTAACCCTACACAAGAAGATCTGAGAGAGTACTATGAAGAGAATCTAGATGATTTTTCAGTCAAAGAAAGCCGCAGATTAAATATCTTTTTCTTCGATACAGAAAGTGAAGCAAATGCTTCAAGAAACACTGTCTTGCAAGCTGTTGAGGAAGATGATGAATGGCCAATTATTCATTTGATAAACGCTTCTAAATATCCTCAAGAGATAAGATCTTTACAATTTGTTGAGAGAGATAATAATCTACCGATTTTTGGACAAGATACTACTCTCTACAATACGATATGGAATACAAAATTAGGGGTATTGAGCGAAATTGAGCAGACAAGTAATGGTTTGTACTTCTTTTTGATTGTTCTGGAACACAATCCCTTATATGTTTATCCCTTAGATCGTGTCCAGAGAGATGTGTCGGAAATTTTAGTTCATGAAAGAAGGACTGAACGTTGGGAGGAGTATGTTCAAGAGATCATTTCCGATTACAATGTTCAATTTTATCGCGATAGATTATTTATAACTTTAACAGCTGATGAGTTGTTTTCATTAGCAGAGCAATCTCAATTAAGAGGTCGTTTCACTGAAGCACTAGATTTCTTAGATCAAGTAATAGAAAACTATCAGAACAATGATGATGATTATCGGGCACTATTTTCCAAAGCTTTTATCCTTGCACGAGAACTGGGAAGATCTGAAGAAGCAGCTCAAATTTTTAGACAACTAATAGAAGAATATCCTTATGGTAATTTACACGATTCAGCTGAATTTATGCTTGATTCTCTTATTGAAGGATAGCGGTTACTTATAAGACTTTATTCATCAATTTTCAAGATAATATCAGCACCAACTTTTTCGGACTTAGGTAATTCTGCATCACTTATCTGGTAGGAAGATAAGATCTTTTTAGCCGTAAGACTACCTTTCTCTTTATCGTTACAATAGATCTTTCCTATCTCTTGGCTTGATTCAACAAAATCCCCTCTTTTAGGAGTAAGATAAGCTCCTGCTGAGTAATCGAGTTTAGAATCAATTTTTTGCCTTCCGGCACCAATATGCAAGAGTGCATAGCCAATTTTCTGACAGTTGATAGATCTTATCCAGCCCGATTTTTCTGCTCTGATGCTGAGAGAATATTTACTTTGTGGAAGGAGTTTAGTATCATCACAGATCTTGCTATTACCACCCTGAGCTTCAATAAAACGAGCAAATTGTTCTAACGCTTTACCCGAAGAAATTGCTCTATCAACCTTCTCTGCTGCTTCAGTATCATCCTTTGCTTTCTTGGATAATAAAAGCATTCTGATTGCTAAGAATCGTGTTAGAGCATCAATGTCCGGAATATTATTTCCCTTAAGATACTCGATAGTTTCCTTTATTTCCAAAGCATTACCGATATGATACCCAAGAGGGGAGTTCATGTCAGAATACACGATGTTTACTTGCTGCCCCAGTCTTTCTCCAGTACTTTTTAACAATAATCCCAATTCACGAGCTTTATCCATATCTTTAATAAATGCTCCGCTTCCAACTTTCAGATCGATAACCAGGTTTTGAGCTCCTTCAGCAATTTTCTTGCTAATGATACTCGCTGTGATCAGGGGCAAGCTCTCAATAGTTCCGGTTACATCACGCAAAGCGTATATTTTTCTATCAGCAGGTACTAATTCTTTCGATTGGCTGATAATCGAAAACCCTACTTGTTCTATAACTTTACGGAATTCTTTTTCAGAGAGATCAGTTCTAAATCCAGGAATAGATTCCAATTTATCAAGAGTGCCACCCGTATGCCCTAAACCGCGACCTGAGATCATAGGAATAGTAGCTCCACAAGCAGCAACAATAGGAGCTAACATTAAACTGATTTTGTCACCCACACCACCGGTTGAATGTTTATCAACAGTCTCCAATTCTTGTGAAAATTCAATTATCTTGCCTGAATTAATATAGATCTCAGTAAGATGTTGGATCTCTTCTTTATCCATACCATTAAGAAAGATAGCCATTAAAAAAGCGGATATCTGATAGTCTGGTATATTATCTTCAATGTATCCTGTCACCAGTGTTTTTAATTCTTCTTTACTTAGTTTTTCACTACTTCGTTTCTTTATTATCAATTCTACTGGATTTTCCATATATATACCTCATTATCTTCTTAAGCTTGTTTGGATGAAAGTACTTCTGACAATCTCAAAACCCCTTGTTTTATTTGATCAATGGTCGGATAAGTAAAATTGAGTCTTAAGCCGTTATATTTCTCACTACCCTGAGGGAAGAATTTGCATCCCGGAATAAAAGCAACCTTCTTTTCCAAAGCTTTTTGAAACAAATCATTACTATTATATTCTTCTGGTAGATTGAGCCATACGAACATCCCCCCTTCAGGTTCTGTCCATTTGACTGATGCAGGCATATGATGACTAAGAGATTGCAGCATTTGATCACACAGTGGTTTGTAGATAGAAACAATTTTCTCTATTTGGGCTGGGAGAAGGTTATTATTCAAATAGGTAGCTACTACTTTTTGCACTACACGATCAGTTGTTACATTTACCTTTTGTGACCAAGAATTCATAAATTTGATGACTTCTTGATTGGTAACAACATAAGCAATTCTTAAGCCGGGTCCAAGAAGTTTGGAAAAGGAGCCAATGTAAATTACTGCACTATTATTGTGGAACTGATTTCTCGCTATGGAAAAAAGATTTTCTTCAGGAGAACCGGAAAATCTCAATCTGCTATAGGGATCATCTTCCAGTATCATGATATTGTTCTCAATAGCTATCTGAATTAAACTCTCTCGTCTTTTACGACTCATTGTTATTCCGCTGGGGTTCTGAAAATCCGGGATAGAATAGATAAATTTGATCTTCCTACCGGCTTTTTTCTGTTCTGTTATCTTAGAATAAAGCTCGACAGTATCAATACCCTCCTCATCTATGGATACCGGTACGATATAGGCACCTAATGCTTCAAAGACAACGAGAGATCCTAAGAAACTCGGTACTTCAGTTATTATACAGTCGCCGGGCTCTATAAATGTTTGTAAGGCATAAAAGATGCCATTAGTAGCCCCATTACAGATATGAACTTCTTCAGGTTTGAGATTAGGATCAATAAAATTGATAATAGCTTCTTTTATGTCTTTATCACCACCACTAGAGCCATATTGCAGCACATCATCTCCTTCCTCCAGTACTATCCGGTAGAATAACTCTGCTAATTCGTGTTTAGGAAAAGTTTTAGGAGAGGGAAAACCTCCGGCAAAAGATATTAGATCGGGTACACCTTTGGTCATTTCTACTAATTCTCTGATCATAGAGGATTTCATTGTAATTGTCTGTTTAGTATATAATGATTTCAAATCCATGCTTACTCCTTTGAAACAACTCACTACATTTACTATTCGCTTTTTTTAGTTGGTCAATTAACAAGCTCTTAGTCAGTGAGTCAACAAAAAATGACTTGTCAAAAAGAGGATGACCGATTCTTGTTATTATAAATGTAAACGAAAGGTGGAAAAATGTCTATCGGTGCAATTGCTGCCATACCGGCAAGAATGGCATCAGAAAGATTACCAGGGAAACCGCTTCAGCTTCTTGCTGGTAAACCGCTCATTCAGAGGGTTTACGAAGTTGTACAAGAGACCGGTTTGTTTCATGAGGTTTTGGTATTAACAGATAGCAACGAAATAAAAGATTGTGTTGAAGGTTTTGGAGGTTTTGCTCTGTTAACATCTCCTGATTGCCAAAGTGGTACGGAAAGGATTTTGGAGATAAGAGATAAACTCAATCAAGTGATAATAGTCAATGTCCAAGGAGATGAACCCTTTATTAGCAAAGAAGCACTAAGTAATCTGATCAATGTCTTTAACAACCAAAAAGTTGAAATTGCTTCTTTAATGCATCGCTTAGATGATTCCACCGACCTTAAAAGTCCTAACTCAGTAAAAGTAACAGTAGATCTGAACAAAGATGCTCTCTACTTCTCACGTTCGTTGATACCATATAATAGAAACAAATCATCAGAGCTTGATTGCCCATATTACAAACATATCGGCGTTTATGCTTTTCGTAAGGGTATTCTAGATCTTTTAGCCGATTTAGGGCCAGGAATTCTTGAACATATAGAGAAATTGGAACAGCTCCGATGGTTGGAACATGGATTCAAGATCAGGATGGTCAATACCGATTATAAAGGCTTTGGCATTGATACAAAAGAAGATTTAGAAAAGGCAGAGTTGTTGTTCGATAGTATCAGATAGAAATTTATTTATGTGATATACACCTTGGATTTAGTTACTAACTTTTCGTTATCAATATAGAATTCAACACTCTCAAAACCATTATCTAATACACGATTATAATTTATAATCCGAACATAAACACCAGCAACAATTGTCTTGATGATTTCAATTTTGTTTTCTTCTGACTCTATAATAGAGTAACGCTTCATGAGATGCTCTTTGAGTGCTGACAATTCATCTTTAGTTGTTTGAACCTTTTCCTTATCATTAAAAGGATTTTTGATCATACTCTTTAGTTGTTTAGTGAGAAGTGTGATAAGCTCTTTAGTAAAGGGGGCGATGCTGATAATCAATTCTGACAGACCTACATTAGTTTTATAACAGTTTTGTAGTTTAATCAATTTCCCTGCATAAATACGGCAATCCTGACAAAAAGAATCGTTAGAAACCACCTGTACACTAACTTCTGCTGTTAGAAGGCATTGTTTTGCATAAGTGAGAATAGAGAGTTCATTACCACTGCTGATTCTCGAATTTACTGCTGAAATTGCTTTGATATTGTTTAGTGAGGTTAATGAAGTATTGACTATCTTACCTTGACACTGAGTCTCTCCTTCCACATATAAGTCGCAATTATCTATTCTCCCATCAACAAAAAGATCCCCTTTTACCTTCACACTCCCGGGACCATTAATACTACCTTGTACATGAAGATTACCCCAGATCTCGTAATCTTTATTTACTGCCAGAGAGAAGTTCTCTTGGTTTGCAGGTACTTGATTCGTTAATGAGACATCACTTTTTATTTGAATATTATTGCAGACAGCCATTCTGTTGCTTTCATCAAGGTAAGCATAGCCATCTGAAGTTGCTACATATTGTCCTGAATCCTCGTCATATAGTACATTCTCACCTGCATAGAGATGACAGAGGGCAATTTTATCTTTGGGCAATGGTGTTAGATTATCATATATGTCGTGTCCGGATCGTCCCGAATCAGTAACATAAAAGGTAGCTAATGGACTATTCTTTCTGGCTTTTGCTTTGTATTCCAGATCTATCAACTGCAATCTATCACTGAACAGCAAATCCCTGTCGATCATTTGTTCTTCTTGAAAAAGTGAAAAATTGCCTTTGGGAAGAGAAAGAGTAGTTCCTACAGCCAGTAAAAATGGTTTACCATGGTGTTTTGTTTCTTCTTTCTTGTTTGATAATTCCCTTGCTTCGACAAAACCGGTCACTATTCCTGCTTGTTTAAACAATGATAAAAGCTCGGCTTCATTATAGAAAGGTATGCCCTCTTCAATTGTCAAATATGCTTCCATTCCATTAGATTTAACAGAAAGGACTAAGCTGCGGTCAGAATTATAATAATAACTATCAGCCATTTTTTATTCCTATAAAAGATATTTGTCTTTTTAATGTTCTATCTCTGCGGTAAGAGTAATAATTTTCATCTTCAAACGTGCAGAAAGGAAAATCAACAATCTTATCTTCAGATATTCCTGAGTCAGACAATTGTTTATAAACTACTTTCTTAAGGTCCAAGAATGGATAAACTTGAGAAACCTCAGTTTTTTCTATAAATTCTTCAAAGATCTCTTTTGAGACCGGATAATGAGAATCACAAATTGCCGGTCCTAAGGCTACGATACAATCAGAAGGGTCTGATTTGTAAATTTCCTGTAATTTTCGAATGGTTTTTCCAGTGATGTTTTTCTCAGTACCTGTTCTTCCGGAATGTATGCCAGCAATTACTTTTTTAGCGACATCATAGATCAGAACAGGAATACAGTCAGCATACTTAACAGAGAGGAATATACCTTTTATATGGGTTATTAGTGCATCAACTTGGGGAATAATATTTGAAGTATTGCTAACATTGATTATTAGATCATCAGTTAACTGAAAAACACTGTCTGAATGTATCTGTTCAGCAAAGTATAGCTTTTTCACTTCGACTGTTGTATCTCCCACATAGATCTCTTTTTGTTTAATAACTTCATCATAATCAAACTGGCAATCTCCAAAACTACAGATAAGTTCTTCATTTTGATGAAAAGGATTCAATAACAAAACTAAACCTCTTTATCTCCTACCAGCAACAAAAAAAAATTCTGAATTACTTGTAATAACTTTACTGCTAAAATGTATCTCATGATACAGGTACTATTCTTTAGTACCGAGCTCTTTGTTTAAAAAGTCTATAACCTCTTCTGTCGAAGTCCCCGGTGTAAAAATTGCTTTAAATCCTTTTTCTTTCAATAAAGGAATATCTTCATCAGGGATAACCCCACCCCCAAACAAGAGGATATCTTCTACTTCTTTTTCTTTCAGTAGATCAGCAACCTTGGAGAACAGGAAGTTGTGAGCTCCGGACAATAAACTTAAACCAATAGCATCCACATCTTCTTGTATAGCAGCAGTAACGATTTGTTCTGGAGTTTGACGGATACCGGTATAAATTACCTCCATGCCTGCATCTCTCAATGCTCTGGCAATATACTTAGCACCCCGGTCATGACCATCCAAGCCCGGTTTCCCTATAAGAACTCTGATTTTTTTCATTTTGAATTAAACCTCCAAGTGTTAATAAAAAACTTCTTATTAATGGCTCTATCGTCAACTTTTTTTTTCTTTCGGTCAAAAAAAATCCCATCTAATAAACCAGAGCTTTAATTTATTGACATTGAATCCCTCTTTCTTATTAAGGATAGAGAATAATATGGAGGAAAGGTTTTCAATGAGTTCTACAGCAGTAATCGGTGGTTTTTTCGGTGATGAAGCTAAAGCAAAAATAGTAGATGTTCTGGCTAAGGACGTTGAGGCAGTTGTTAGATTTCAAGGTGGTAATAATGCCGGGCATACTTTGAAATTAGGAGAGAAGAAGTTTATATTGCATCTTGTACCCTCAGGTATTTTTTATAAAAACATCGTTTGTATGATTGGGAGTGGTGTAGTCATTGATCCATTTGCTTTAATCGAAGAGATGGAACTGCTTAAAAAAAATGGGGTAAAATTTACAGATCGGTTCTTTATAGATCCGCGTGCTCATATTGTTTTACCATTGCACAAAGAATTAGACCTCAAGAAGGAAAAGAAAACCAAAGGCACAAAAATTGGAACCACAGGACGAGGAATTGGTCCCTGTTATAGTGATAAAGTATCTCGAGTAGGGATTCGTATGCTTGATCTACTGAAACCGGATTCCTTATCGTTAAGACTGACTGAATTGTATAAATTTCATAGAATTAGAAGCAATCAAGTTGATATCAAGAGTCTGGTAAAGAATTTGCTACACTGCGGAGACTATTTGATCGAGTATGTAAAACAAGTTCCCTTTCTCTTAGATGATTATTACAAGAGCGGACGAAAAATACTTTTTGAAGGTGCTCAAGGTACTCTCTTAGATATTGAATATGGCAGTTACCCCTACGTAACCTCATCGCACACAATTTCTGGCAGTATTTCGGCAAGTCTCGGTTTTTCACCTAAGAAAATTGATCGAATTGTGGGAGTCTTTAAGAGCTATATTACAAGGGTTGGGAATGGACCATTAGTAACTGAGCTCAAAGATGCCACAGGTGACTTGATAAGAGAGAAGGGTAATGAATATGGATCATCAACAGGAAGACCACGCCGCTGTGGATGGTTTGATGCAGTAGCGGCAAATTTTTCTACTCTTATAAACGGATTTGATGAGATCGCTCTGACTCTGCTTGATGTACTACAGGGATTTGAAACAATAAAGATCTGTCACAGTTATTCTATCAATAAGAGGATCTATAATCAATATCCACCAGATACAGAAACATTAGGCATAGCCAAACCGGTATACTATGAATTACCCGGTTGGCAGGAAGATATTTCTCATGTAAGGAGATTTCAGGATTTACCGAAGAATGCCCAACTCTATGTGAAAGAGATAGAAAAGCTGTTAAATGTTAGAGTCAGCATCATCTCTGTCGGTCCGGAAAGAGAACAAACAATTTTTGTTTGATAAAGTGCTTAACTAACAGTATATTATTCATAATAGAATTATTAAAAGAACACAAGGAGGCAATATGAAAAGAAGTGCCCTTATAATAAGTATAATAATCGGTATCTATCTGATTCAGACAGCCGGGCTGAATGGTGATAATGGACCTGATCACATAGCACCTGATTTTATCCCGTCATTTTATGATCATTATACAATAAATTTCCTGAATGCCCGCACTCTTGGTATGGGTACTACTACAGTAGCCCTGCAGGGCGGTATTGAGAATGCACTTGCTAATCCGGCAGCTTTTAAGGGAGAAGGGTTTAAACTCTATTTTGAAGGACATGTGAAAGCTGCAGTAGATGAGATGAATCTTTATGCCGCTTTTATTGAAGATCCAGAAGAAGCGGGTAGTTATCTTGATGAGTATGAACTGGTGGGAGAAAAGCAAAAACTTGAACAGGGCATACCAGCGGGTATGTTTGGATTCGGGTTTTCACCACATCACAATATCTCTTTAGGAGCCAGCATTTCAATTCCCCAGACCGTTCGTTACAATCTTCTGGGAAGAGCTTTACCTACAGGGGCATATATCGATCGTTTCCCATCGATGAATAATTACCAAACAACATTTACCATGACAGGACATTTTGATCAGCTAAATATTGGTCTGAATGTTATCTATAATTATTATACTTTCAATGAACTACGTTTAATAGCACCCCATTTTGATAGAATAAAATTTCAACAGGGGGTCTTGAGATTCCAACCCGGTGTTCTCTATGCTAATGATCTATTAGCTTTCGGTGTAAGTTATAAATTCGCTGCTGAAGAGGAGATAAAGATGGGGAATACCGAACCCTATTATTATATTTATGATACTCATTTCCCAGCTCTTTTAGAAGCCGGTTTGTCATATAAATATAGTGATGATATCACCATAGCCCTTGCTTTTGAATATGAGCAAACCAGTAATCAATACGAGCTTTTTGATGATCGCTTGAAGATGAAAATAGGATTTGAGAAGAAATTTGAAAACTATGATATCCGTGGTGGTTTGATCAGTATTCCCGGAGTCTATACCGGAACATTTGCTATTCCTGAGGATACTATCACTGAGGGTGACTTTATTTTTGATCCCTTACCTTATGATTTGGGTATAGTTGAGAAAGCAGACCAGTTAGTTATTACAGGTGGGTTTTCTTATTATATGCGAGATATAGATCTCAACATGGCTTTTGCGAAAGATGTTTTACAGAACTTTGATCTGTTTCAGGTTGTTGCTTCAGTAAATGTTAGATTAGGAGAAGTTATTGCCAGAGGTAGATGATATAGAAACTATTTTGAGGAATAAAAGAGGAGAAATCCCAGTTGTAGATAGATGAAAAATGATTTGATAATAGTAATTGGTGCCTTCGGGAGTGGCAAGAGTGAATATGCCATAAATCTAGCACTGAAGTTTAAAGAATTGGGAGAGGATGTTTCCTTGATCGATATGGATGTGGTTAATCCATATTTCCGCAGCCGAGATGTTAGAGACGATTTCACAAACCGCGGAGTTGAAGTTATAAGTCCTGACGGTGAGTATGGACATGCCGATCTTCCTATGATCTCACCCCGTATTGCCGGTGCTATTCAGAATCAATCCAAAACAGTAATTCTTGATGTCGGTGGTGATCCTGCTGGTTGCCGTACTTTAGGAAGATTTATTAAGAATATTGAGCAACGTGGTTACAAGATGCATTTTGTAGTGAATACACTTCGTCCGTTTACCAGTAATTCAGAAGAGATAATTGATATGATGAAGATGCTGGAGACTGCAAGTTCGCTCAAGATATCTGAGATAATTGCTAATATAAATCTCATGAATGAAACTACTCCGCAGATGGTCAAAAACGGTATAGAAATAGTTGAAGAAGTGGCACAGCAAAAAAAGATCAAGTTCGACACCTATCTTGTTATCGAAGATAATCAGGAATTAATTGAAGATAACATTTATGGGAAAAAGAAGGTCGTGCTTAACTATTTTCTCAGAAAACCATGGGAAGTAGTGCAAAGAATAGGGATATAACTTACTTTTTTTATCTATTGATAAAGTTTTTTAGCTTTTTTAGCCCCTTTCCAACGACGATGTACCCAGAACCATTGTTCAGGATGTTTCATGATATAGTCTTCTAATCTGGCATGAAAATATGCTGTTATCTTCATTATTTTGTCCTCTTCTTGATTAAACTCTGATGGAAGAAGATGCTGTTCGAAAACAAAGCGGTTCTTATCGTCGCTATCTCTTAGAGCAATTCCTGTTATCATGGGGGTGTCATATCTTTCTGCCAGACGGGCAAAACCTGTAAAGACCGAAGCTTCACGATTCAAGAAGGGAAGGATCACACCTTCCTTGCCGGCATCCTGATCTATCAATAGCACCACAATTTCATTGTTTTTAAGAGCAGTTAAGACAGTTCTCATCGTCTTTGTCTTATAAATTATCTTAATGCCATCTCTTTCCCGAGTGCGATTTACATAATCATTGAAATAACGATTTCGTAAACGTTTAATGACTACATTGATCGTCAACTTCTGATGGGCAATATATCTACCGGCTAATTCCCAATTACCGATATGTCCCGTTACAATGATCAGACCTCGTTTGAGTTTCAACGCATTCAGGATGTTATCCCAACCTTCAACTTCAATGTTATCAAGTTTTTGTTTGGCAAACATTTCCAGACTTGTGAAAGCCAGATTTTTGTAGATTTGGCGGGTTAGCACTTTTATTTCAGTTTCTTCTTTTTCAGGAAATGATATTTGTAACTGCTCTTGAACTACTCTCTTCCTAATACCGACTATCAATCCAGAAAAGAGAAATATCCAAACAATAAGCATTTGGCTTGCTTTATATGGCAACAGTTTGAAAAGTTGAAGAATAATGATGAATAACAGATATTCTATTATACTCTTAATTCTCTTTTCCCGCATATAAAGTCCTGATTGCTCATTTTTTCCCTTGTTGATAAAAATTTGTACTGAGATTAAAATGTCAACTTGTTATTCTCAGCTATCTCACCTTCTCTTGCTTTATTGAAATCAGACCTAATTTGATTAAGTAAACACTTCAGAGATTTCTCTTTGTTACCAATAGGGAGGACCGTAATCAGCTAAAGCCGACTACGGTCTTCCCTAATGGTATCATAAGATTAGAATTAAGTGTTATAAGACTGTTCAATTATTCTTTGCTTGACGCTAAGAGAGGAGGCGAAAAAATAAATAAAAAAAAGGAGTTCAGCAAATTGAATATTTTAGCTCTTGATACTACTTCAAGCTGGGGTAGTGTTGCTTTAAGCAGAGAAGGAAGAATAGAATATATTAGTTATCTTGATATCCGAGTTACTCATTCGGAAAGATTAATGCAGCAGATAGATTACGGTTTGAAGCAGAGTGAAATGAGTATTGATGAGATAGATTTGATTGCCCTCTCCAATGGACCAGGATCATTTACCGGTGTTAGGATAGGATTGGCAACTGCAAAAGGAATATGTTTAGCCAAGAAAGTGCCTCTATACCCGGTTAATACCCTTAAGGTACTTGCTTATAATGCTCATGGGTGTCAGATAAATATTCTGCCTTTTATCGATGCCCGGATGGATGAAGTCTATGCAGCATTATATGACAGTGATATGAAGGAGCTTATCGCTCCTAAAAGTGCTAAACCGGAAGAATTTCTCAGTACTATAAAGGAGAAGACACTGATAATAGGAGATGGAATTTATCGATACCAGGAACTGATCAGTTCAATGAAGAATACTTTAACTACCGGTCTTCTTCATCAAAACTTTCCGATTGCTTCAGCATTGATCAGCATAGTTGTGCAAGAACAAAAAATCCCTAATTATGATTTCAAAAACATTGCTGACTTAGAGCCATATTATTTGAGAAAATCACAAGCAGAGCTAAAAAAAAGTGAAAGAGAAAAAATCTAGAACTTTTAAAAAGCCAGACTCTTCAAAAATTGAGCTTTGTCTTGAACTCTTCATTATCTTCGTAAAGGTTGGTTGTATTACTTTTGGTGGTGGATATGCTATGATCCCTTTTATTTATCGGGAGTTAGTTATCAATAAAAAATGGTTTAATAATGAGGAGTTAGTTGATATTCTTACGGTATCACAAGCAATACCGGGTGCAATTGCCGTTAATGCTGCCTTTAATGCTGGATATCGAAAAGTAGGAGTTATAGGTGGTTTTATTTCTGCATTAGGGTTGGTATTACCGGCATTTTTAGCAATTCTTTTTATCATGATTTTTTTCCTTAACATCAGAGACATTGAGTGGGTGCAAAAATTCCTGTCCGGTATCATTATTGCATCTACAGCTTTAATATTATCAACTACCATAAATTTAGCCAAGACAGTTTATAAACGAAGGTTAATCATCAATATGGTAATCAGCTTAATTGTTTTTATAGGAATCGGTTATTTTAACATCAATGCTTCATGGATGATTTTGGGAGGAATTATATTCGGTTTTATTAATTTCTTCACAAGATCACTCAAAGAAGAAGCTGATACAAATACTGAAGAATGATAAACTATGTTCAGTTTAACTGAAATAATCGGTAAAGTAAAATGATCCTTAGTTGGCTAAATCTATATCTTATATTCTTCAAGATCGGTTTGTTTAGTTTCGGTGGGGGATACGTGATGTTACCCCTAATATATCAACATATAGAGATTCATAATCTTATCCCTTTAGAAGAGTTTACAGATATTGTTGCACTTTCACAAATGACACCGGGACCGATTGCTGTTAATGCGGCAACATATATCGGTTTTCGCAATGCCGGTGTGTTAGGTGCTTTCTTTGCTACTTTAGGAGTAATATCTCCATCCATCATCTTGGTATTTTTTATTTTGCGTCTGTTGCGAAGATTTAAAGACAATCCTATCATCGCAGCAGTTTTAAATGGAGTGAAACCGGTTACTGTTGGTATGATTGCAGTAGCTGCTGTCTATTTTGTTGAAAAAAGTTTGATAAGTGGAAGATTTTTTAGTACCGATTTTTATCAAATGCAGCTTGGATTTATCAAGTTGCCTTCCCTGATAATTTTTGCTGCCATATTCCTAATTTTGACGAAAACAAGGATAAATCCGATAATTATTACCCTTTTATCCGGGTTAGTAGCAGTATTTATTTTATAGCTACCTATAGTACATTAATACGGTTAAGGCTACTTTAATCTAATACCTTCTTAAGAGTGTCTCCTAATTGCTGTAGGGAATATGGCTTGGTGAGAACAGCTTTAAATCCATGTTTTTCATATTGAGACATAACCGGATCAGATGAATAACCACTAGATACAATGCAAACAGCTTCCGGATCATATTCAATGATCTCTTTTATTGTATCTTTTCCACCCATACCTCCGGGAATAGTTAGATCAAGAATCACCAAATCGTATTTTTGACCGAGCTCCTTCATTTCTTTGTATTTCTTTATGGTTGATAATCCTTCATTGGTCGTGGTTACATTATATCCTAAACTTACCAGCATTTCTGTGACTACTTCTATAAGAACTAAATCGTCATCCATCAGAAGTATTTCACCTTTACCACGGATCTCACTTAATTGGTCATCTTGGGGAGATATCTCTTTCTTTTCAGTTGCCGGGAGAAAGACATGAAAGCTTGATCCGGCTCCTATTGTAGATTCAACAGTTATCAGACCCTCATGTTTTTCTACTATTTTGTAACTTGTTGTTAAGCCGAGACCTGTACCATTTTTCTTGGTAGTATAGAAGGGATCGAAAACTTTTGATAGCTGGGATTGAGGTATTCCGATGCCGCAATCTTCGATTGTTATCTCAACATACTTACCCGGTTTCATTTTGTGAATATTTTCCTTTTCCATTTCGATGTTTTCGGCTTTAATTTTGATGCTTCCACCATTTGGCATCGCCTGTTTGGAATTAATGACCATATTATTGATGACTTGGCTTATTTGTCCTAAGTCGGCTTCTACATTTAACAAGTCCTCTGCAAAATCATATTCACAGTTAACTATAGAACCATGAGTAGCAAAGGAAGCGGCATCCTGGATAGTATCTTTAACAGAAGCAGTCTTCTTGATAGGTGCTCCTCCTAAAGAGAAGGTGAGTAACTGCTGGGTTAGATCCCGAGCTCGGATAGAAGCTTTTTCTGCGTCTTCCAGACGTTCATTGACTTTAGGATTTGTATTAGCAATCATATTTTTTGCCAATGTAATATTACCCATGATAGCAGTCAGAATATTATTAAAGTCGTGAGCTATACCACCGGCAAGGAGTCCGATCGAATCAAGTTTTGCTCTCTTCTGCAATTCTTCTTCATAGATCTTTCTTTCTGTGATATCACGGAATACCAAGATAACACCGATCAAGTTACCTTTTCGATCCTTAATTGGTGAAGCACTATCCTCAACCATTCTTTCAGTTCCGTTTTTAGAAATCAGTATAGTTCGTGTAGTTAGTCGAACATTATCTTCTGAGTTTAATACCTTGGATACCAGGTTTTCACCAATATTGCGACTAGATTCATCGATAATCTTATAAACATCCTCGATTTTTTCACCTTCTGCCTCTTGCTGTTTCCAACCGGTAAGTTTTTCAGCGTTCTGATTAAGCAATAAAATATTTCCGTTGATATCTGTAGCAATAACACCATCAGCAATAGAGCTCAACATAACTAAAAGTTTCTCTTTCTCTTCAAAGAATGAATTTAACGCATTATGAAGGTCAGTCGTATCGAGATAAATGCCATAAATACCGATCTGTTTATCATTCATAATGACCGGAATACCAAATATTTTAACGTTAATATTAACACCGCTTTTAGTAATCCTTATGCTCTCTTTCTCTATTATTTCACCGGCTTGACTTAACTCGGATAGTTTGTTTGCTTCCTCTTTAAGTGTTTCGGGAACAATTAAGTCATTAATCTCTTTATGTACGATCTCTTCTTGCGTATATCCAAATATATTAGTAAATGCATTATTGCAAGCAAGTATTCTATTTTTTGTATTGAGCATGACTATACCTGCAGGATTATTATTGAATAGCTGCTCAAAATACAATCTCTGTAAATTAGTTTGATGTTCTGCCTCTTTTCTTTCAATGGCTATAGCTATTTGCTCCGAAACAAAGGTAAGAATCTGTTTATCATTATCGTTATAAGTGTCTTCTTTATTGTAATCTTGAAGCATTATTACACCGACAATGTTGTCCTTAATTTTCAGTGGAGCTCCGAGCCACACTTTTGCCATCTTACCGATTAAATCAATCTCACCATTAGCCAATAGGTCGTTAATATCTTTTTCTTTGGCAAGCATAGCAGTAGCTTTTTTAAGCACAAGTTCTGTGAGTCCTTTTCTCGCTTTATGGGGAGAAGGAGTATGATCAAATTCATCCACGTTATAGGGGAAACTTACTATATCAACAGCTGCATCATACAAAGCTATGCAGAAGTTCTTTGCCGGCATCAATTTTTGAATTGCTTTATGAATATTTTTATACAGCGCATTCATGTCATGAGTTGAATTTACTGATTCTGATATCAAGTATATAGTATGTTGGATTTTTTCTGCTTGTTCTCTTACTTTGATCTCATCTTCTAATTGCTTAGTTCTTTCTATAACTCTTTGCTCTAATTCAGCATTGAGCTTCTTGATTTCCTCTTCACTTTGCTTGCGTTCTGTGACATCATGAGCGGTAGTTAGTACATGTTTTATAGTTCCATCACTACTGAATTCAGGAACAAGATGCCAATCAATCCAGACTCCGTTTGGCAGCTGAAATTCAATTCGATTTTTTTTACCGGATTTAAAGACTGTCGATAATGCCTTTTCCCATAGTTTTACTAAATCATCTGGAAAACCTAATTCACTATGCTTCTTGCCGATGAAATCATCTACTTTAATGCCAGTTTGTTCCTGTACTTTAGGGTTAACATAGAGGTGTCTCAGATCACTATCAAAACGCATGATGACATCATTAGAATTCTCTGTAAGTGTTCTGAACAAGGTTTCTGATTGTTTCAACTCAATAGTACGTTCTTTAACCTTTTCTTCCAGTAAAGCTAGTGTTTTCTTTATATTATCACTGTTTTGCTTTCTTTCGATAGCCAAGGCGATCTGTTCGGATATAAAGGTAAGAATTTGTTTTTCCGGCTCATTATATGTCCCTTCATGTTCATAGTCTTGCACTGCAATTACACCGATCACCTGTTCCCCTATCTTTAAAGGGATGCCTAACCAAATTTTTGCCGGTTTCTCGACTAGATCAATTTCATTTTCTTCGTGAAGATGATAGATTGTTTCTGCATCTGCTAAAAGCTCTTTACCGGTTTTGAAGACATATTCAGTCAATCCTTTTGACGGATTATAATCTAATTGTTCCCAATCTATTGCTTCTACATTATAGGGGTATTTTAGCATCTTTTCCTCTTCATCGTAGAGAGCAATGTAAAAATTATCAGCCGGCATAAGAGTGGAGGTGATCTTATGAATATGAGAAAAGAGTTCATCAATGTCTTTTGCTTTGTGAATTGCTTCAGATATACTGTATAGAGCAGATTGTAAAAGTTCAGTTTTTCGTTGATAAGTAAGATCTACGATTATGCCAAAGACCCCTTTTGCTTCTTTATCTTTCAGGAGTACATTAGCAATTATTTTTACAGGAAAGCTTGTTCCATCTTTTGTTAGTCCGGTAAATTCGGCTGTTAAACGTTCTTTTTTGATAAGTAGATTATTAAAGAGTTCTAATACCTGCTTACTCTGAGAAGGTATAAAGAACTCATTCAAGCGCATAATATTTTCAACTTCTTTAGGTGTATATTGAAACAGATGGCGGCAATTTTTACTGATAAAGTTAATTTTACCTTCAGTATTCGCCTCAAAAACAATTTCTGAGAGATACTCAACCAGACTATTATATCTCTTTTTAGTTTCTGTTAATTGAGCTATAGCAATTTTATTTGCCTCTTGTGATTTTTTTAGTTCACGATTCCGCACTTTGATCTTTAAACTCAATAAAATCCACCAAGTACCTATAATTAACAGTAATAACAATAGTGGAATACCTAAAGTTGTTAGTATGTTCTTTATGATAATAAGAGGATCGGTTTTTGCAGAATATGGTAATATCCACTTGGTATGAAGATCGTTATAGATGTCTTTTGCTCTAATTCTTGATAAACCTTCATTTATTAACTCTATTAAATAAGCATTCTCAGGTGTCGAGATATAGCAGTATTCTTGTGTAAACAGATTATCAGGCAGTGTAGTTAGGTTCTTTAAGCCACGTTGTTGAATAATAAAAGAGCTTTGAATTCGATTAAGTATTGCTAGATCATGTAAGCCGGAATCTAATTGATTTAATGCATTATCGGGTGTATCGACTGCTGTTATGTTATATGCATGTTCTATCTTATGATGAAAATCATCAATAAATTCACTTTTAGTGATAACAATATCTTTACCATAAACATCTCTTGTATTAATGAATCTATTATCTCCCTTGCGGAATATGACTGCCATTTCCAAAAGAGAATGAAAATGAGAAAAGTGATAATATTCAGCTTTTTCTCTCGAATATGGTACACCCATCAGCACATCAATTCTACCGGCACGAAATTGCTCCATAATATAATCACGTGGTCCTAACTCTATCTCAAAATCTAAATTCATTTCTTGAGCTATAGCTCGTGTCAGCTCGACATTAAAACCGGTAATCCTTCTATTATCGTCGACATACTCGTAGGGGGGATAGTTATAGTCACCACCAAAGATAATTTTCTTTCTAAGTAGTGTTTCTTCATTTGCTGATATATATGAAAGGATAAACAGAGCCAATAGAATAGTAAAACAAGCTTTTTTCATTCGTTAAACATCCTCCCTGAAGTTTATCTCTCCTGTGGAGAAGACTGACCAACTACTCATTTGGTTTATTGATTTCATATTGCTATCATCTCTATTTAACCATATAATTTTTGTAAAGCTATTTATCAATTATAACACACAATATCTTACTTTAGGAAATATAGATATGACATGAAAGGGTTAGCTTAATGAGTTTGTTAAATCGGTTGACTACAAACAGTCACTTTTAATATTGGAAGCAAAAATAGGGAGGTTGATATGCAGAAAGTTGTTATTGTCTCTGCTCGCAGAAGTCCCATAGGGAGTTTTGGTGGAGTTTTTAAAGATATCTCTGCAGTAGAGTTAGGAACTCATGTTTTGAAGAGCATTATACAGGAAACAGGAGTTAAACCATCTGAGATAGATGAAGTAATAATAGGTAATGTTATTGGTGCCGGTTTAGGACAGAATGTGGCTCGCCAAATAGCTATTAATGCCGGTTTACCGGTAGATATCCCGAGTTTTGTAGTTAACAAGGTCTGTGGTTCCGGAATGAAATCAATCTCTTTAGCTGCCTTGATGATTGAGAGTGGAAGAGCTAACATTGTAGTAGCCGGTGGAGTAGAGAATATGAGTCAGATACCTTATATTCTGCCCGATTTGCGTTGGGGGGCTAAAATGGGAGATCGTAAAGCGGTTGATCTTATGATCCACGACGGTTTAACAGATATTTTCAATAAATATCATATGGGTATAACTGCCGAAAACTTAGTTGAAAAATATAGTCTAACCAGGGAAGCGATGGATGAATTTGCTGTCACAAGTCAAAATAGAGCAGAGAAAGCTTTGCAAGAAGGGAGATTCACAGAAGAGATCGTACCGATATCTATTCCTCAAAGGAGGGGAGAACCTGTTATAGTGTCTGAAGATGAATATCCCCGTAAGGGTGCTACGATCGATAGCGTTGCTAAACTAAAACCTGCTTTTAAACCAGACGGTAAAGTGACTGCTGCGAACTCTTCAGGTATTAATGATGGAGCTGCAATTCTGTTAATGATGAGTGAAGAAAAAGCCAGAGAACTCAATCTTACACCTCTGGCATATTATATCGATTATGCTTCTGCTGGAGTAAATCCAAGCATAATGGGCATAGGACCAGTACCGGCAATCAAAAAAGTGTTAACAAATAATATTTGGAGTTTATCGGATATAGAATTAGCTGAATTGAATGAAGCTTTTGCCGGTCAATCATTAGCAGTTCTTAAAGGTCTGGAACATGAGAATATAGGCAGTTTAAATCAAGAAATAGTAAATGTTAATGGTGGTGCAATTGCTTTAGGTCATCCTATAGGAGCTAGTGGAGCACGCATTGTTGTAACTCTCTTACACGAGATGAAGAAAAGGGATGTTAACAAAGGGCTCGCCTCTCTCTGTATTGGTGGTGGGATGGGCATCGCAACTCTATATGAAAGAAAATAGAAATAGTGGAGGATAGATTCATGGTAGATAAACTTAAATTAGATAATTCTGAGAAACTGTATCAAGAGGCATTGGATTTAGTACCCGGTGCTATATTAGGCATTCGCAGACCTTACAATTTCGTTCCCGGAGAGTATCCTATCTTTTTTGATTCGGCAAAGGGGGGCAGAGTAAAAGATGTTGATGGGAATGAATTCATTGATATGCTCTGTGCCTATGGACCGATCATAATCGGGCATAAAGAAGAAGAGATAGACGATGCAGTAATCAAACAGATCAAAGAAAAAGGATTCTGTTTTTCTTTAACCCAACCGGTACAAAATGTTTTAGCTACTAAATTACGAGAATTGATTCCTTGTTGCGAGAAATCTGTCTTTGTTAAAACCGGTTCTGATGCTACAACTGCAGCAATTAGAATAGCTCGTGCTTATACGGACAGAGAGAAGATCATCCGTTGTGGATATCATGGCTGGCATGACTGGTGTGTTGAAGTTAAAGGTGGCATTCCACCAAAGTTATATGAAGATGTACATGAAGTTGAATATAATGACCTTGATCAGTTTGAAGATATGTTAAAGAAGGTCGGAGATAAAACAGCTGCTGTCATTATTACTCCGTTAGGACATCCTCTGGCTCATAAAGTTGAATATCCTAAACCGGGTTATCTGGAAAAAGTAAAAGAATTGACTCATAAATATGGTGCAGTAATGATCTATGATGAGATCCGTACTGGTTTTCGCGTTACTCTTGGCGGGGCACAGAAAGAGTTTGGAGTTACACCAGATTTAGCTACTTTCGGTAAAGCTATGGCTAATGGCTATTCAATCAGTGCAGTTGTAGGAAAGAGAGAGATCATGGATGTACTGGTGGATAAGGTATTTCTCAGTTCAACATTTTTCCCCAATAGTTTGGCTCAAATTGCTGCTTTAAAAACAATTGAGATTCTGCAACGTGATAACATACTGGGTAAAATTAGAGAAAAGGGTGATATGTTTGCAGCTAAACTCAACAAAATCGTCAAAGAGAGTTCTATCCCTGTTGAATTTAGTGGAGCACCATGGATGCCCTTTATTACTTTCATCTCCGATGAGCAGAAACTCTATAAAGCCCGCCGTGTTCAATTCTATACTCATCTGATCAGAAGGGGAGTCTTTCTGCAACCTTATCACCATGGATATATTGCCTATCGACATACTGATGAAGACTTGAACTATGCAGCTGACTGTATTGGGGAAGCACTATCTGAGTTGAAATAAAAACAATCGAAAGAAGAAAAAGAAACAAGAAATAAAGAGGTAAGTAATGGATCCATTAATTATTACAACTGCCTTAACAGGGGCTGAAACCACAAGGGAAGATCAACCCAATTTACCAATTACTCCGGAAGAACAGGCAAGAGAAGCTCAAAGATGTTTTGAAGCCGGTTCCAGAGTACTCCATCTTCATGTGCGAGAAGATGATGGTACACCTTCGCAGCGTTTGGCAAGATTCCAGGAAGCAATTGTAAGAATAAGAGAGGTAGTGCCGGAAATGATAATTCAGATCTCTACAGGTGGTGCCGTAGGAGTACCTTTTGAAGAAAGAATGGCACCATTGAAACTAAAACCGGATATGGCTACCCTTAATGCCGGAACCCTTAATTTCGGAGATGAGGTCTTTGTTAATAGTCCCAAAGATATAGTCCGTTTAGCTGAGTATTTTAAAGAGGTTAGTGTAGCTCCCGAGATCGAAGTATATGAATCGGGAATGATCGATTATGTAGCAAAGTTAGTTAATAAAGGAATTATAACGCATCAACCTTTGCATATGCAGTTTGTTTTAGGCGTTCCGGGAGGAATGAGTGGCAAACCCAAGAATGTACTCTATATGGCAGAACATCTAAAAGAAGAAATTCCTCAAGCGACTTGGGGAGTAGCCGGTATTGGCAGATGGCAGCTTCCTTGTACTATGATGGCGTTAGTCATGGGTGGTCATATTAGAGTAGGTTTTGAAGATAATATCTTTTATCATAAGAAAGTTTTGGCTGAATCTAATGCCCAATTGGTTGCCCGGGTTAGCCGTTTAGCTGAAGAATACGGCAGACCTTTAGCCACACCGGCAGAAGCGAGGGAGATTTTAGGTTTATAAAAAGCAAGTAGGGGTTGGTTTTATGCTAACCCCTTTTTTTTCAGTTAGTTGTATAGATATGCTCTTAAGATTTATCTGATCGGTAATTTCACTACAAAGCAACTTCCTTTGCTATCCTTTTGTTTGAGTGCTACAGAGCCGTTATGTAATAATGCTATATGCTTTACTATAGCCAATCCGAGGCCCGTTCCACCATATTTTTTTGAGCGTGACTTGTCTACTACATAAAATCTTTCAAAGATACGGTCTCTATGCTCAGCAGGAATACCGACACCGGTATCATCTATTTCCAGAACTATGAATCTGTCATCTTTATAAGTCCTTATTATTATAAAACCTTCCTCAGTATGCTGCAGCGAGTTTTCCAACAAATTGACTAGCAGTTGTTCTATTCTAAATTCATCCCCTTTTATTGATGGAAGATTATTAGCCAATTCCAGCTGTAATTTCATATTCTTCTTTTCTATCTTTTGCCGATAAATATGAGCTATATGATTAACAATATCATTAATCGCTATAGGTTTAAGTTCAACAATATCTCTTTGTTCAAGCTGGGAGAGGGTCAAGAGGTCATTGACAATATTGATCAATCGGTTTATATTCCGTTCGATAATTTCTAAAAATTCCTTTCCTTCAGGCGTTACTTCATCTTCCAACGTTTCAGCAAAACCCTTAATAGCAGTCAATGGAGATCGAAGTTCATGCGAAACATTAGCGATCATATCTTTCTTTACTTTTTCCAGTTTACGTAGATCGGTTATGTTAAAGAGAAGGACCAGTTTATCTTTTTTATTGGGAAGCGATAAACCGTTACTGATGAAATAGTCATCATCAATAACAATTTCTTTATAGTAATTTTCTTGGGATTCAAACATCTCTCGTATAAATTCGCTCAATTCAGGTTTTCTTATGCCTTCAAAATAGTATTTGCTTATGAGGTCATCACTTTCTGCAATCAGATCGAAACTCTTATTTGTAAGTTCAATCTTTCCATTTTCATTGAGAACTAACAAACCTTCCTGCATTGTATTGATAATAGTATCAAGAGCATCTTTATTCTGAGTTATGTCTGTAATTAATTCTTGGATTTTGGTCACCATAAAATTAAAACTTCGGCAGAGATAACCAATATCATCATTAGCTCTTGGATAAACACTCACATCAAAATTACCAGCAGATATTTTATTGGCTGCCTTAGATAATTCCTTGATTGGTTTCGTAAGACGCAAAGAGAAGAGATAGAGACCGAAGAAGGCAATAATGAATACTATTAGAGCAATCAAGAAAATCTCATTGCGTAAAGAACTGATAAGAATATCAATCTTATCAAGAAACAAACTGACTCTAACTACTCCGATAACCTCGTCTCGTTCTATGATAGGTAGTGACACATAAAGCATATCTGTTTGGATCGAAGAACTGAATCTGATTGACTCACCTGTTGTACCTTGCAGAGCTGTTATGATCTCAGGACGACCACTATGGTCATCCATTTCCGAAATATCTCTTTCTGAATCGGCAACTACTAATCCCTCAGAGGTGATAACTGTAATCCGAAATTCACTTTTTGATCCTAACTCTTTTATATATATATCCAGATCGGCATATCTTTGTTCTAACAAGAGAGGTTTAATATTGATGAGCAAAATATTTCCAGTATCGAACAAGTAGTCTCTTAAAGTATCCAGATAATGATTCTTAATTATTTGATAAGATATCAGTGAGACAGCAAGAACTAAAACAATGTTGATGACAATAAAACCTAAAATAATTTTTAAGAATATAGAGTGTTTTTTCATTCTGTTCTATCTTCGATCTTGTAACCGATACCACGAACATTATGAATTAAATGTCCAGCTTTACCGAGTTTTTTACGAAGGTGATTGATGTGTACATCAATAGTTCTATCAATAACTATCTTTTCATGACCCCATAGATAATCAAGAATCTGGTCACGGGAAAACACCCAACCAATGTGAGATGTCAACAGTTGTAGAATCTTTAATTCAGTATTGGTCAGAGTAATTTTTTTCCCCTCTACAGTAACATTATATTGATTCAGATCTAATGTTAAAAGATTACCAACAGTTCTAATATCATTCTCTACCTCCACCTTTCTTCTCAATACAGCTTTGACTCTGGCGGTCAATTCTCTTGGTGAGAAAGGTTTGGTTACGTAATCATCAGCACCGAGTTCTAAGCCGAGTACTTTATCCATCTCATCGGTTTTGGCAGTGAGCATGATGATCGGGATATGACGATATTCACGGTTTGCTTTTAACTGCTTGCAGAGTTCCATTCCATCCGTATGAGGAAGCATTAGATCAAGGATAATTAAAGATGGTGGCGTCATCTCTATCTGACTGATAAGATCGATAGTATCTTCAAATTTCTTTGTTCTGAAACCGGCTTTTTTAAGGTTCAGATCCACAAGCTCCAGAATGTCCGGCTCGTCATCAACAATAAATATTAGTTTCTCTTTCATAACTGAATTCCCTAAACAATATTAGAAATTGCACTGGATTAATTAACCTTTTGATTTTTCAGTATTCTGCTGTAACTCTAAAGAATAGTTTTGAACTATTATCAATATTGCCGCTCCATTCCGCGTCAGTAGTATAGTTCAAATACTCCCATTCTTCAGCATAAGGATCTTCGGTAGAATAAATATGATATCCTAAAGCATTTTCTTGTAGAGCCCACTCTATTGTAATGACATCTCCAAGTATAGATATTGTCAAATTATCAGGAGAAATTAAAGCATCTTCTAGGGGGATTGCAGTAACTAATTCTGATAACAAAGATTCTCCTTCTTGATAAACAGCAGTTAATTGGTAGGTATAGGATTGACCATTAATGACATCATAATCGTAGTATATGTTCTCAGTAATTAACTCATTAGGATTAAGATGAATGTCATTACGGTAAAGATTAAATCCCAGTGGTTCGCTAGTCCTTTGCAGATCTTGTCTAATATCTGACTCCGCTATTGGCAGTTCCCACATTAATCTCACGAATCCGTCTCCACCAAAGATATTCGTAATTTCAGGTATGTTCAAAGGTATCATCTCATAATTCAAGATTGTTTGTTCTAGATCGATAATACTGAAAGCGAGTGCCTCTGAAGTATAATATCCTGGAGCAGAGAATTGTACTGTATATTGACCCGGCAAGAGCATTCTAAAATATCTGCCAAAATTCTGATTACTCAGATATGGATTCCTGAATACTCCAGTATTGTCTATACCATCAATAAATATCTCTGCAACTACCGGTTCTTCTGTTATACTATCTGTTATGAGTCCGGTCAGTGTAGAGTGATGTACTCTGCGGAGTAAGATCATTGCAGCTTCCATATTGTCGGAGACGATCTGTTGTACAGCTGCAGGAGGTGGAATGAATTCTGTTGCTAATTCAAAAGTATAGCAAAAAATACCATGCATACCATAAGCATAATCGTCTGTTACACCTCTAGCCGGATATAATT